>CAZZWW010000032.1:0-2245 GCA_964657815.1 Vulcanimicrobiota bacterium
GCGCGGGCGAAAGCGGCGTCCGGCCGCGCCTCGAGCTCGGCCAACGCGTCCCCGCCACGGGCGCCGGGCACGCGAGCGAGGATGAAGGCATCGGCGCGGGCGGTGCCCGGCATCTCGTCCGTGGCGCCGCGGCGGCGACGCAGGTCGAGACCGGCGGCGAGACCCAGGCCGAGGATCAACCCGGCGACGCCGGCGACGGGAACGATCAGCTTGGTCTTGGGCGAGGCCGGCGAGGACGGTTCCAGTGCGGGTGAAATCAGGCGCGCGTCGGGCTCCTCGAAGGCCGAGGCCTCCTGGGTCAGCTTGGCGCGATTGAGGAAGTTCTCGAAGAGCGCCTTGTTGGCCATGTTGGTGCGCTCGAGCTCGCGCAGCTGGACGCCGGTCTCGTTGTCTCCGCCGGTGACCCCGGAGAGCCGGTTGACCGTCGCGCGCATCGCGTCCTCGCGCGCCTTGGCCACCTCGAAGTCGTTGTGGAGCGTGGTGACGAGGCGGCGGATTTCGCCTGCGATGGCGCGGTCGTAGCCGGTGCGCTGCGCCCGAATCTGCGTGATCGCGGGGTAGGCCGGCCCGTACATCGCCGACAGATCCGCCTCGCGCCGCATCAAGTCGGCCTGCTGCGTGCGCAGCTGCGAGATGGTGGTGGAGCGGATGATCTCGGGCAGCGTGTCGAGGTTGGCGCCGTCGACGCGGAAACGCGCCGCCTGCTGGTAGCGCGCGAGCTTCTCGGCCGTGTCCGTCGAGGTCACGGCGAGCTGCTGGTTCAGGTCCTGCAACTGCTGCTCGCTCACCGTGATGGTGCCTTGCGACATGTTGGTGGTGGTGAGGTTGTTCTTCTGCCGGAACGCGGCGACGGCGCTCTCGGACTGGCGGACCTGCTCGCGAAGGCGTCCGAGCCGCTCCTCGAAGAACGAGGCGGCCTGCTGCACCGACTTGGCATGGACGTCGATCTGGTCCTCGACATAGGTCGAGGCGAGACTGTTGGCGAGCCGCGTGGCCTTGGCCGGATCGCGCGACGACACCGAGATCGAGAGCACGTAGCTCTTGGCGACGCGCGACACGTCGATCTTGTTGAAGAGATGCACGATGACGGGCGCCAGCTTGGGATCGATGCCGTCGAGCGAGGGCACCTCGGCCTTCTTCAGCTTCACGCCCCGGAAGAGAGCGACAAGTCGCTCGAGCAATCCGGGCCTGGCCGAGGCGGCGAACTCCGGATCCTCCGCGAGATTCTCCTTGCGGATGATCTTAGCGAGCAGGCGCGTCGACGTGATGATCGAGACCTGGCTGTCCACGATCGAGGAATCCAACGCGGAATCCTGCGCACCCGCGTCGTTGCCGAAGATGTGCTGCTTGCGCGGATCCAGCAGAATCTGCGACGTCGCCGTGTAGACGGGGGTCATCGCCACGCACGCCAGGCCGGCGAGCACGGCGCAGGCCACCGCCGTCGCGACGACCAGCCGCCAGCGACGCGCCAGGAAGCGTTGCACCTCGGCGAGATCGAGGCGGTCGATGTCCCGGCTGGCGTCGGACGTTGGCGACATGGGTTACGAGAACTCTTGCACCGAAGCTCGGCCGAACGGCCGTGCCCAGCGCGTCGCCGCGCAGGGATAAGGAACGCTAAGCAAACAGTCTTAAGGCTTTGCTCCCGGCATGAGAGCGGCGGCGGCGCTCAGGCAGCCCCGGGATTGGCCACGGCTCTCGTCGGTAGGACGGACCGGGCGGTCCGCGACGAAAGCATCGGCACCGTGCCGTGCCAGTGCGCTCACGGGCGCTTCTCGTAGGCGGCGATCGACTTGACGTACATGAAGGAAGGGTTCGGGGTCTTGTCGATCGGCCAGCCCGAGCCGAGCGCCAGGTTCGCCAGCATGTACATCGGCTGGCGGTACTCGGCCCGCGTCGGCGTGCGCCAGACTTCCTTGCGGTTGAAGTAGAACGTCACCCAGTCGTGGTCGATGCCGACGCCGTAGCGGTTGAAGTCCGCCGTGGCGATGCCGGCGGCCACGGCGACGACCTTGCCGTCGCCGAAGGTTTGCTCGCCCTCGTACCAGACGTGGACGTTGGCGTGGTAGCGATCGGGCTCGTGGCCGTAATATTCGAAGACGTCGATTTCCGCGTTCGGCTTGGCATCGATGCCCGATAGCCAGAACGCCGGCCACGTGCCCGGGCCCGGCGGCAGCTTGGTCTCGATTTCGAAATAGCCGTAGAGCTGGGCGAAGCCGCCGCTGCCGCCCGGCCCCTGAAGGTCACG
>CAZZWW010000032.1:2255-15151 GCA_964657815.1 Vulcanimicrobiota bacterium
CCGTCGGCGTCCTTGCGCGCCTCGATGCGCAGGATGCCGCTCGCGGTCTGGAACGGGAAGCCGGGCTCGGGATCGGTGAAGACGGCGTCGCCGAAGTCGCCGTGCCAGGGCGTGTGCGCGATCCATCGCGTGCCCGGCCCCCAGGCCGAGACATCGAAACTCTCGAAGGTCTCGGAGAAGGTCTGGCGGTATCGCGAGAGGTCGAGGCGCGAGGCGTCATCCGCGCCCGACGCGGCCGAACTCTCGTCGCAGGCGGCGAGCCCGAGACAGGCGGCAGCCACGATCAGCAGGCGACGATGATCCAAAATGCATCCCTCGATCCGGTATCGGAGCGAAGATTGCAGCGACCATGCCTTCTAGAGGATCGCCGCGTCGCGACGCTGTCGTCATCGAGAGCTTGGTAAACAAACCGTTACGTCGCATCCCGCAGACGCAAACGGCTGGTGCAGAGCCCGCGCTCCGCCGCGTCTGCGCCCCATGCCCATAGGGCAAGAGAGAAGATTGCCGTGGCGAGCAGCATCAACGGAATGCGTTCTGCCGGCGCGGCGACGAGCAGAGGAAGGGAAAGCGCCGCCGTCGCGACGGCGACGACGCCGAGGATCCGTCTCAGAATGGGACGGAGGGTCGGGACCAGACGCCCGGCGATCGCGACTCGCATCAGGAAATCGGCTCCGACCCGGAGCGTCCAGGCAACGGCTGCTCCCTCGATACCGAACCATCTGAGGAGAACAAAGAGCAGCGGAACGTAGAGCACGAGCTCGGCCAGCGAGAACTTGGCGTTGACGTCGGGCCGTCCGATCGAGTCGATGAAGCCCGATACGACACTGTCGGCGGCACCGAGGATCACGGCGAGCGCAAGCCACCGCATGACCGGCGCGGCGTGAGCGGCGAAGGCGTCCCCAACCCAGAGCCTCAGGATCTCGTGGCTGAAGGCCGCGGCGACGAGCGACGGCAGGAACAGGATCGCCGCGATGGCGAGGATCGAGCGACGCACCAGCGTCGCGGCGCGAGCCGGATCCGTGCGGAACGAGGCGGCCATGGCCGGAAAAGCCGTGTTCATGACCGCGATGGAGACGAGCGAGAATCGTCCGAGCAGGTCGCTCGGCGTCGCGTAATAGCCGGCCGCCGCCGCCGAAAGCACGGAGGCGACGAGGAAGCGGTCGACGTACATCAGGAGCGGCCACGCCAGGTTCGACACCGTCATCCAGCCGCCGAGCCTGCCCAGCGCGCGCGCATGGCGCCAATCCACCTTGGCGCCGATGAGCGACGGCATCTCGCGGATGCAGATGCGCCAGTAGCACACCGTCATCACGATGCGGCAGACCACCAGCATCGCCATGACGGCGACGAGGCTGTCGACGAAGTGCAGCACGAGCAGCGGACCCAGGTAGTAGAAGGCGAGGATCGGCATGTTGACGAGGTTGGCCGCCTTGAACTTCTGAAAGGCCGAGATGACACCCCAGAGCGCGGCGTTGAGGATGACGAATGGTACGGCGAGGCAGAGCACATAAAGGGCGACGAGGACCTCGCCGTGCTCGGCCTGGGCCACGTGCAGGCCGTGCTCGACCCAAAGATGCGCGAAGGCCGCCAGGATCGCGGCGCCGGCGACGCCGAGCAGTGTCAGCAGCACAAGACCGGTGCGGGTCATCGCCGCCGCATCGGCGATGTCGCCCACCGCGAGGCGCTCTGCGAGCAGCTTGGTGAGGGCACGGCCGATGCCGAAATCGAAGATGCCGAAGATGCCGATGAGGCTCAGCGCCAGCGCGAAGAGTCCCCAACGGGTGGGTCCCAGATCGGTGACGAGGAACGGGGTCGCGACCACCGCGACCACCATCGGCCCGGCGCGCCCGGCGATGTTCCAGAACGCGCTCTTCGCAATCGTGAGGCTGTCCGTCAGCCGCGAAGGATCGTGCCGGCGCGGCTGGACGTTCATCGCCCCGATGCTCGCCTGCGCCTCGATCTTCGCCATGGAAATCCTGCAGTGCTGCGACTCGGACCGTTCTGCCGCGGAAGCTTGAAGGAAGCATGAAGCCGAACGCACGCATCGCGCGCGTCGTGGTTAGCGCCGCTTCAAACCCGCGCGCACGATCGAAGGCATCGGCTCGCACGGGGCGGTAAGGATTGCGTGCTTAGGTGAAGCGCAAAGGGTGCCTCATGCGTGTCGCCATCATCCATTACTGGCTCGTCGGAATGCGCGGCGGGGAAAAGGTGTTGGAGGAGTTCTGCCGGCTCTATCCGCAGGCCGACATCTTCACCCACGTCTATGTGCCGGCAAAGACCAGCGCGCTCATCAAGCGCCATCGCATCACCACGACCTTCATCGGGCGGCTGCCTTTCGCCGAGAAGCTCTACCAGAAGTACCTGCCGCTGATGCCGGCAGCGCTCGAGGAACTCGACCTCACCGGCTACGATCTCGTGATCTCGTCCGAGTCGGGGCCGGCCAAAGGCGTCATCACCCATCCCAACGCGGTGCACGTCTGCTACTGTCACTCGCCGATGCGCTACCTGTGGGATCAGTACCACACCTACCGTGGCAACGCGGGGAGGCTGACGCGGCTGTTCATGTCCGTGACGATGCCCTTCCTGCGCGTGTGGGACGTCGCCTCGGCGGCCCGCGTCGACCGTTTCGTCGCCAACTCCAGCTTCATCGCGCGGCGCATCGCCAAGGCCTACCGCCGCGACGCCGCCGTGATCTTCCCGCCCGTGGATGTCGACGCGTTCACGATCGCCGAGGCCCCGCGGCGCGACTTCTATCTCTGCGCCGGCCAGCTCGTGCCCTACAAGCGGGTCGATCTCGCGGTCGCCGCCTGCACGCGGCTCGGCCGCCGCCTGGTGGTGGTCGGCACCGGCTCCGAGACGGCGCGATTGCGCGCGATGGCCGGTCCCACGGTGGAGTTCAAGGGCTGGGCCTCGTTCGCGGAGCTGCAGGACCTCACCCGCAACTGCCGCGCGCTGCTGTTCCCCGGCGAGGAGGACTTCGGCATCGTGCCGCTCGAGGCCATGGCGGCGGGCCGGCCGGTGGTCGCCTACGGCTCGGGCGGCGCGCTCGACACGGTGATCGAGGGCGAGACCGGCGTCTTCTTCCACGAGCAGACGGTGGAGGCGCTGCAGGCCGCGATGGATCGCTGCGAGAGCCTGGAGGCCGACTTCGACCCGCAACGCATCCGCCGTCACGCCCGCGCCTTCGGGGGCGACGTCTTCCGCGAAACGTTCCGGGCGTTCGTCGACACCGCGATGCGCGACCTCTCCGGCCGTCGTCTGTCATCCGCCGATACGACGACGTTTGCGGAGGCGGCGGAGTGAGCGCGGCGCTCTGGTCGATCAACGGACGGTACCTGACGCAGCCGCAGACGGGCGTCCAGCGCTACGCCGGCGAGATCACGCGCGCCATCGATGCCGCTCTCGCCCGCAACGAAGCGGCCGCGCGGGCGACGCGCTGGGAGCTGCTGCTGCCCGCCGACTGCGAAGCGAGCCCGCGCTTCGATGCCGTCACCGTGCGCCGCGCCCGCATCGGAAGCGGTTACGTTTGGGAACAATCGGTGCTTCCGGCCATGGCGAAAGGCGGCCTCGTCAATCTCGCCAACCTCGGCCCGCTCGCGCATGGGCGCCAGATCGTGTGCATGCACGATGCCAACGTCTTCCTCGAGCCGATGAGCTATTCGCGCTCCTTCCGCCTCGCCTACAAGGCGCTCTTCCCCGTCCTGGCACGGCGCAGCCGCGCGCTCACCACCGTGTCCGCCTTCTCCGCCACCATGCTGCGCGACTTCGGCGTGAGCGGAGCACGCCCGGCCCAGGTGATCACCAACGGACACGAGCACGCGCTGCGATGGAACGCCGACGCCTCGCCGTTCGCCGCCCCGGGCCGTTTCACCCGACCCTACGTCTTCGCGGTCGGCAGCCGGGCGCGCCACAAGCAGATCGATCTGCTTCTCGAGCTGGCACCGGCCCTGGATGCGCTCGGCCTCGACCTGGTGCTGTCCGGCGGGCGCGCCTCCATCTTCGCCACGACGGGCGAGGGCGATCGCGCGGCCGCCTCCAACGTGCACAGGGTCGGCTTCGTCAGCGACGACGACCTCGCGGCCCTCTTCCGCGGCGCGCTCTGCTTCGCGTTTCCGTCGCGGACCGAGGGCTTCGGCTTGCCGCTGCTCGAGGCCATGGTCCACGGTGCGCCGGTCGTCACGTCCGACTGCGCGAGCATGCCGGAGGTCTGCGGCGATGCCGCGCTCTACGCGCCCTCCGATGCGCCGGAGGTCTGGCTCGCGCAGATCGGGCGCCTCGCCGCCGATGCCGAGCTGCGTGAAACGCTGCGGCGGCGTGGCCGCAACCGCTATCCGCGCTTTTCCTGGTCGGCGGGGGCCGAGCGCTATCTGGCGCTGGCCCAGCAGCTCTCCCCCGTATCGACGGCGGCCGAAGCCAGGCGGGCGCCGCGCCTGCGGCACACCGCCTTCTGAGACGAGGAAGCGAAGGCGGCTAGCGGGGCGTCGCGGGCTGCGCGAGGCCCGCGTTCGCCTTCGCGGAACGGCCGAGAACGCGCATGCGCCAGCCTTCGAGGCGCCCGGCCAGAACGTTGCCGTAGTAGGCGGCCAGCGTACGGTCGCCCTTGAGAACCGACAGCGCGCCGCGAACCGCCGGACGCAGGATCCAGTTGGCGACCTGCGCGAGCGGATAGCGGTGGCGCCGCAGCACGTAGCCGAAGCCCCTCGCGTAGGCACGGCCCTTGCGCAGCATGGCCGGCGAGCGGATGTCGAGCTCGGCATGATGACCGAAGACGGCGGGGTCGAACACGCAGCGACAGCCGGCCTCGATGGCGCGCAACATGATGTCCTGCGCCTCGCAGGATTGCCATGGCGTCTCGGCCCCGATGCCGATCGCCGGATCGAAGCCGCCGAGCGCCTCGAAGACCTCGCGCCTGAAGAAGACCACCCATTCGATTCCGGCGGTCCACACGTTCGCGCGCGTGATCGCGGTTCGCGCCTGCAGGTAGCGCCCGTTGATGTCTCGACCGCTTGCGTCGGCAGCCCGGCCGGACAACACGTCGGCCTGGAGCTCGCCCATGCGGTGCAACGCGTCGGACAGGAAGCCGGGATCGTACCAGCAGTCGTCGTCCGGGAAGAGGATGATCGATCCGCGGGCCCTGGCGAAGCCCGCGTTGCGGCCGCGACTCGCGCCGCTCTCGCGCGGCGTGCGCAGGTGAAGCACGGGAAAGCTCCAGCCCTCCGTCTCAGGCGCGCCCACCCTGTCGTCGGCGTTCTGGTCGACGACGACCACCTCGAAATCGCGGAAGTGCTGCGCCTCGAGACTGGCGAAGAGATCCCCGAGGGGCGACGCGCGCCCCTTGGTGGCGACGATCAGCGACAGCACGGGTGAAGCGGACAGGACGGCCTCCCTCGCGGGCCAAGGTCCGTGGCCCCGCGCCCGCTCGGCGCGCGTCGGGGCTGGCCGCCTGTCCGTTATCGTCACGCCGCTTTAAGGATCCGTTAAGGCGCGCGCTCAGGCGGGTCCGGCCGCCGGGCGATGCTGCATCTTCTGGTCCCAGCGGCCTGCCTCGTCCTGCTGCCAATAGGCCAGCGTGAAGCCGGCGTCCTTCAGGCGCCTCCACTGCCCGCGTGCGGCGTCGAGCTCGGCGTCGTTGCGCCCGTCGAAGAGCAGCATGACGCGCTCGTAGCCGGCCTCGTCCGGCGCGAGGTCGATCTCCGCGCCCTCGACGTAGAGGCGCAGGGCGGCGCCGTTGGGGTTGCCGGCCTCCGTCGTCAGCACGAGCGGCTGCCGGGCGGCGCGCGGATCGCCGGCCGGCGCGTGAGGCAGGAAGCTCTCGTCCTTGAAGGTCCAGAGGTGGTCGTCGAGCGCCTTCAGGCGCAACGCGTCGACGGTCTGCACCGCCACGCGCCAGCCCCGCTCCAGCGCCTTGCCGGCGAGGATCGGCAGCACCTGCTCGAGAGGCTGGCGCTGCAGGTGGTAGAACCAGACCTCCACGACGAGGCTCCGCGCACGCTCAGCGCGTCTCGTAATGATCCTCGACGAGGCGGTTGAGCAGCCGCACGCCCCAGCCCGAGCCCCAGCTCTGGTTGATGTCGTTCGAGGGCGCGGACATTCCCATGCCGGCGATGTCGAGATGCGCCCACGGCACGTCGTTGACGAAGCGCTGGATGAACTGCGCCGCCGTGATCGAGCCGGCGTGGCGCCCGCCGGAGTTCTTCACGTCGGCGAACTTCGAATCGATCAGCTTGTCGTAGGCTGGCGCCAGCGGCATGCGCCACAGCTTCTCCCCCGTCGCCTTGCCGGCGGCCAGCAGCCGGTCCGCCAGCTCGTCGTTGTTGGCGAACAGGCCGCCGTGCTCCTGGCCGAGCGCCACGATGATCGCGCCCGTGAGCGTGGCGAGATCGATCATGAAGGCCGGCTTGTACTTGTCCTGCACGTACCAGCACACGTCGGCGAGCACGAGGCGGCCCTCGGCGTCGGTGTTGATGATCTCGATGGTCTGGCCCGACATCGACTTGACGATGTCGCCCGGGCGCTGGGCGTCGGGGCCCGGCATGTTCTCGACGATGCCGATGGCGCCGATGACGTTGGCCTTGGCCTTGCGGCCGGCCAAGGCCTGCATCAGCCCGACGACGCAGGCGGCGCCGGCCATGTCGCCCTTCATGTCCTCCATGCCCCCCGAGGGCTTGATGGAGATGCCGCCGGTGTCGAAGGTGACGCCCTTGCCGATGAAGGCGATCGGCCTGGCGTCCTCGCCGGGGCCGGCCCCGTTCCAGCGCATGATCACGATGCGGCCCGGGCGCGCCGAGCCCTGCGACACGCCGACGATGGCGCCCATGCCGAGCTGCTGCATCGCCGCTATGTCGAGCACCTCGATCTCGACGCCGAGGTCCTCGAGAAAGGCCGCGCGCTCGGCGAAGGCTTCCGGGTAGAGCACGTTCGGCGGCTCGTTGACGAGCTGGCGCGCCGTGATGACGCCCTCGGCCACGGGGTCGTGGCCGTTGCCGGCGTGGGCCACGTCCGCCACCGCGATCGTGATCTTCGTGGCGCCCTCGTCCTCCGGCTCGTCCTTCTTCTTCTTGGTCTTGTAGGTGTCGAACTTGTAGTCGCGCAGCCTCAGGCCGGTGGCGAAGTCGGCCACGGCGCGCCCGGCGTCCGCCACCGGGCGCGGGAGATCGAACAGCACGATCGCCGAAGCGCCGCGCCCGACCTTGCCCGCGACCACCCCGCCGAGGTTGGTCGGCTCGAACGGCTTGTCCTTGCCATCGGCCTGGTCGTTCCCCGGAGCGGACGGCTGGGCTTCCTTGGCCGCCTTGTCGCTGCCGACGCCGATGACCAGCAGGCGCTCGGCCTCGAGGCCGCCCGGCGCGATGATGTCGAGGGCGCTGCCGGTCTTGCCCTTGAACTTGGCCGCGCTCGCCGCCTTCTTCACCAGCGCCGTACCGGCCTCGCCGAGCACCGCCGCGGTCCGATCGGCGAAGGCGAGGTCGCCCGAGGCGAAGACCACCAGGGTGCGGCCGGCCTCGGCCTTGGCGTCGGCGAGCGCGGCATAATCGATTTTGATGGTCTCGGACATCTCGTTCCCTTGGTGCCGTGTCTTCACCCGGGGCGGGCGCACGGCGGCTGGCGCAATCGGCCGCATCTTTAGTACCGGGCACGGGGGAGGCAAGCGTCGTTTGGTCCGGCGGTAGCGCGGTTGTGTGGCCTGCGCACACTAGGCCCCTCTTCGCCGCGGGACTAAGCCAGGAGGATGCCCGCGGTGGGTCGCCGCAGGGCCGATCCGGTACGCCTCATGCTCCGTCGTTTCTCTCCCAGAGCCACCGTCACGCGCCGCCGGCCGGCCGTGGCATTCGATCACGATCGCTTCATCGGCGGCTCCGCCTCGCTTGTGCCGCGGATGATGCGTTAAGGCAGGGCATGATCGGCGCCACGCCATGATCGGCCTGACCCTCGGCCGCTACCTGTCGTCCCGGTTCCTGCGGATGATCCTCGCCGTGTTCGCGACGATCTTCAGCCTCGTCTTCGTGATCGACTTCGTGGAGCTGCTGCGCCGCACCGGCAACATCGCCGGCATCACCACCGCCAAGGTCGCCTTCCTCTCGTTGCTGCGCACGCCGTCGGTCTCGGAGCAGGTGCTGCCGTTCTGCGTCCTGTTCGGATCGATGGCGGTGTTCCTCAATCTCACCCGCAAGTTGGAGCTGCTGGTGGCACGTGCCTCCGGCGTGTCGGTCTGGCAGTTCCTCGGACCGCCCGTGGTGATCGCGCTGGTGATCGGGGTCGCCTCGGTGACCGCGCTCAACCCGATGTCGGCGCTGATGAAGCAGCGCGCCGACGTGATGGAGACGGCGATCTTCGGCGAGGATTCCTCGAGCGGACCCAGGGAGATCTGGGTGCGGCAGACCGGCGTCGACGGCGAGTCGATCCTCCGCGCCCGCTCCGGCGCGGACAAGAACAACAACCTCACGGACGTCACCGCCTACGTCTACGACCAGGACGGGCACTTCTCGGAGCGCATCAAGGCGAGCGGGGCGGTGCTGCAGACCGGCGTCTGGCGCCTGTCGAACGCCGAGGTCACCCAGCCCGGCGAGGAACCGCGCCAGACCGGCACCTACCTGCTCGCCACGACGCTGCGGCCCGGACAGGCCGTCGAGGGCTCGATGTCGGCCGAGGCGGTTCCTTTCTGGGAATTGCCGGCGCTGCGCGACGAGGCCGAGAGCGCCGGCCTCGACGCGGCGAGCTATCGCCTGCAGTTCCAGACGCTGCTCGCCCGACCGCTCCTGCTCGTCGCCATGACCCTGATCGCGGCCGCCTTTTCCTTAAGGTTCTTCCGCTTTGGTGGGATCGGTAAATTCGTGGGCGGTGGCATCGCGGCCGGGTTCGTGCTCTACGTGGCGACGAAATTCGTGGGGGATCTCGGCGGGTCGGGCGTGCTCAGCCCGCCGATCGCGGCGTGGTCGCCGGCCATCGTGGCCAGCATGCTCGGGGCGTTGGCACTGCTGAACCAGGAGGACGGCTGATGGGGTGCCGGGAGGCCCCCCGCGAGCCGATGGCGCGCGGCATGTTGGAGACGTCGCGGATCGCGACGACGGCCCGGGCGATCGTCCTGGCCGTGGCGACTCTCGTCCCGGCCACGGCCCTGTCGTCGTTGCAGGCGGCAGCCCAGGCGCTCGACGGAGCGGCCAAGCCCACGAGCGCGCGCAAGAGCGACGCCAAGATGCTGGTGGAGGCCGACCAGCTCGTCCAGAACGAGGACAAGAACACCGTCTCCGCCGAGGGCAACGTCCGCATCTATTATGACGGCCGCACGCTGGAAGCCGACAAGGTGGTCTACGACAAGGCCACCAAGCGCCTTCTCGCCACCGGACACGCCAAGCTGACCGAGAAGGACGGCACGATCTACCATGGCGACCAGTTCGACCTGACCGACGACTTCAGGGACGGCTTCGCCGACAGCCTGCGCGCCGACACCAAGGACAAGACCCATTTCTCGGCGCCGCGCATGGAGCGCATCGGCGGCGACAGCGTCTTCGCCAAGGGCACCTACACCGCCTGCGACGCCTGCAAGGACCATCCCGACCGGCCGCCGCTCTGGCGCGTCCGCGCCAAGAAGATCATCCACAAAGACGAAGAGCGGATGGTCTACTACGAGGGCGCGTACCTCGAATTCCTCGGCATCCCGGTCGCCTACACGCCCTTCCTCTCGGCCCCCGATCCGACGGTGGAGAAGAAATCCGGCGTGCTCTCGCCGCACACCCTCTACAGGTCGCAGCTCGGGTACGGCGTCGGCGTGCCGATCTTCTACAATCTGGCCCCCGATTACGACCTGACGCTGACGCCGACCGCCTTCACCCAGCAGGGCTTCTTCGGCGCCGGCGAGTTCCGCCAGCGCACCGCCAACGGCCTGTACTACATCCAGGCGTCGGGCATCGACGAGGCGCATCCCGGCGCCTTCACGCAAGGCCCCTACGGCGCCGGCAATCGGTCCCTGCGCGGCGACATCAACACCAAGGGCGACTTCTCGATCAACAACGATTGGAAGTTCGGGTGGAACATCACCGCGTTGTCGGACAAGTACTACCTGTACGACTACGCCGTACCGTCGAGCACGATCTCCTCCAACTATTTCTCGGAATCGATCTCCACCATCTACCTGACCGGCCAGGGCGAGCGCAGCTTCTTCGACCTGCGCGGCTTCTACATCCAGGGCCTGTCGAGCCACGACATCCAGGCGCAGCAGCCGATCGCGCATCCGGTGCTCGACTACAACCGCACGATCGACATCGATCCGGCGAAGACCCGCGGCATCGGCGGCGAGGTCGAGGTCGACTTCAACCTGACGAGCCTGTCGGCGCAGTCGGCGGCCTACCAATCGGTCGGGCCACGCACGCTGGATTCCGCCTACGGTCTCTACGACGTGTGCAACACCTACCTGCCCGGCCGCACCAGCGGCACCTCCTGCCTGCTTCGCGGCATCGGCGGCGACTACACGCGCGCCACCGGACAGTTGAGTTACCAGCGCAAGTTCATCGATGGGATCGGCGAAGTCTGGACGCCGTTCGCCTTCGCACGCGTCAACGCCGAGACGCTGAACCTCAACACCACCAACACCTACAGCTTCTCGCAATACGGCAACTACACCAGCTACTCGAACGCGTCGCAGACGAACTTCCTGCCGGGCGGCTCGGGCAGCACGGCCAACGTCATCCCGGGCATCGGTGTCGAATACCGCTACCCCTTCTTCTATCGCTCGGCGCTCGGCTCCCTGATCTTCGAGCCGATCGGCCAGATCATCGCCCGGCCGGACAACCAGATCGGCACGCGCACGCTGGTCAATCTGGACGCCCAGAGCCTCGTCTTCGACTCCTCGAACCTGTTCGACTGGAACAAGTTCTCAGGCTACGACCGGTTCGAGACGGGTCTGCGCGCCAATTACGGCTTCCAGACCGGCTTCACGTTCAAGAACGGCGGCTACGCCCGCATCGTCGCCGGACAGTCGGCGCAGATCGCCGGCACCAACGCCTACGCGACGCCCGACGCCGCCAACATCGGCCTCAGCTCCGGGCTCGACCGTCGTTTGTCGGACTACGTCGTCGGCGGGACCGTGTCGCCGGTGCCGCTGGTCTCTTTCGGGACGCAGGCGCGTTTCGACCAGCGCACCGGGGAGAACCGCCGCGTCGACGCCACGGCGAACCTCAACCTCGGTGCCCTGACAGGCGGCATCCAGTTCGCCAACTACCAGGCGCAGCCGGTCATCGGCTACGACGTGCGCCGCGAAGGCCTCGCCTTCGTCGGCAAGTACAATTTCACCAAGAACTACTTCGCCCAGGGCAACGTCACGTTCGACATGAGCCGGCATCTCTATCCGGCATCGATCATCGGCTACGCCAATCCAGGCCCCTTCGCCATCGCCGCGCTCGGCGTCGGCGGCGGCTACACCGACGAGTGCACCACCTTCGCGGTCAACTACACCTCGATCTACCAGGACAACGGCGCCGGCTCCTTCGAGCGCAACCAGACGGTCCTGGTCTCCTTGCAGTTGCGGACGTTGGGCGATGCCAAATTCGCGAAATCGACGCTCGACACCAACACGACGAGCGGCCTCGACGGGGTGCGGTAACGCGCGTGCCAAGCCCCTGTCCGTCGCAGCTGTTTCGGGCCGAGGCGAGGAGCTTGGTCTCCTTCAAGTCAAATGATGACGTATCATCTATATTTGCAAGATTTGAATGATATGCGTGAGGCACGCGGCCCCATCGCGGGATGGACGACATCCACGCCCGAAAAGCGCCGAGTTTTTGCAAAACAAGGTGGCGCGCGTTCCACGAGCCAACGAGACCCATGACCGGCCTTCCCGTACCAGCCTTCCCACTCCCGCGCCTCGCCCTCGCGCTCTTCGCCGCGGTTGTGCTCGCCCCGTGCGCGGCGCGGGCGCAGGCCATCGTGGCCTCGGTCAACGGCGATCCGGTCACCTCCGTCGACATCGAGCAGCGCATGAAGCTGCTGCGGGCGCTGCACAAGCCGGCGACGCGCGATGCCGCCATCGAGAGCATGATCCAGACCCGTCTCAAGGCGCGCGAGGCGACACGCTTCGGCATCTCCATCCGGGACGAGGAAGTCTCGGAAGAGCTGCAGATCCTCGGCAAGAAGATGAAGATGTCGGCCCAGCAGCTCGCCAACGACATCGGCCATGCCGGCGTGATGCAGAGCCAGGCCAACACCTTCCTCAAGGCGGAGCTCGGCTATTCCATCCTGATCCGCGCGCTGAACAAGGGCGTGGAGGCCAGCGAGGTCCAGGTGCGCCAGGAGCTCGCCAAGGAGAAGAGCGGCAAGGGCGGCGGCATCGTGAACTACACGATCCGCCAGGTCGTGTTCACCATCGATCCGAGCGAGACGCAGGCGGCGCTCGCCGCCCGCGCCAAGGAGGCCGAGGCGCTGCGCGGCCGCTTCACCAGCTGCGACAGCGGCATCCCCTACGCCAAGTCGCTGCCCGGCGTCGCCGTCCGCGAGAAGATCGTGCGCAACTCGTCCCAGCTCGGCGACGGCATCAAGGACGTGCTGGACAAGCTGCCCATCGGGCACCTCACCGGCCCGAGCCGCTCGCCCAACGGCATCGAGCTGATCGCGCTGTGCGACCGAAGCACGTCGCGCAACGACGACGAGCTGCGCAAGGAGATCTCCGAGCGTCTCCTCTCCGCCCATTTCGACAAGGAAGCCGACAGCAAGTACAAGGACATGCGCGCCCACGCCGTGATCGAGCGGCGGTGACCTCCGCCCTCCTCGCCCTGACCCGCGGCGACCCCTCGGGCATCGGGCTGGAGATCGCCTTCAAGGCCTGGCGCGCGCGTGAGGCCGGGACGGCGCCCTTCCTGCTGATCGCCGACCCCGCCCATTGCCGCGCGGCCGCGGCGGCGCTGCGCCTC
>CAZZWW010000033.1:0-15021 GCA_964657815.1 Vulcanimicrobiota bacterium
CGGCAACGTCGAGGGCATGCGTTTCGTGGTGTGGGCGCCAAGCGCCCGCAACGTCAGCGTCATCGGCGACTTCAACGACTGGGATGGCCGACGCCACCCGATGCGCAACCACATGGACGTGGGCGTGTGGGAGATCTTCGTTCCGGGCGTGACCGTCGGCGCCCGCTACAAGTTCCAGATCAAGGGATTGAACGGCGAGGCGGTGCCGGAGAAGGCCGACCCCGTCGCCTTCCAGGCCGAGCATCCTCCGCAGACGGCCTCCGTCGCCCACGGCCTGCCGCGCTACGATTGGCAGGACGGCGACTGGATGACCAGGCGCGGCGCGGGCGACGACCGTGCCAAGCCGATCTCGATCTACGAATGCCATCTCGGCTCGTGGCGACGCATGCCGGAGGAAGGCAACCGCCGGCTGACCTACCGCGAATTGGCCGACACGCTGGTGCCCTACGTCAAGGACATGGGCTTCACCCACATCGAGATGCTGCCGATCACCGAGTTCCCGTTCGACGGCTCCTGGGGCTACCAGCCGGTCTCCATGTTCGCGCCGACGAGCCGCTTCGGCACGCCGGAGGACTTCTCCTATTTCGTCGACAAGACCCACGAGGCCGGCATCGGCCTGATCCTCGACTGGGTGCCGGCGCATTTCCCCAACGACGCGCACGGCCTCGCCAGCTTCGACGGCACGCATCTCTACGAGCACGCCGACCCGCGTCAGGGCTTCCATCAGGACTGGGGGACCTACATCTACAATTACGGGCGCCGTGAGGTGCAGGCGTTCCTCATCGCCAACGCGCGTTTCTGGCTCGACCAGTATCACCTGGACGGGCTGCGCGTGGATGCCGTGGCCTCGATGCTCTACCTCGACTATTCGCGCAAGGCGAACGAGTGGGTGCCCAACCAGTACGGTGGCAACGAGAACCTCGAGGCGATCAGCTTCCTGCGCAAGATGAACGAGGTCGCCTACCAGGCGGCGCCGGGCGTCATGACGGTGGCCGAGGAATCGACGTCCTGGCCGGGCGTCTCGCAGCCGACCTACAACGGCGGCCTCGGCTTCGGCTTCAAGTGGAACATGGGATGGATGCACGACACGCTGCATTACATCCAGGAGGATCCGGTCTACCGGACCTATCACCACAGCCAGATGACCTTCGGGCTGCTCTACGCCTTCTCCGAGAACTTCATCCTGCCGATCAGCCACGACGAGGTGGTGCACGGCAAGGGGTCGCTGCTGGCGCGCATGCCCGGCGACGAGTGGCAGCGCTTCGCCAACCTGCGCGCCTATCTCGGCTGGATGTTCGCGCACCCCGGCAAGAAGCTGCTCTTCATGGGCTGCGAGATCGCCCAGGAGAAGGAGTGGAACCACGACACGTCGCTCGATTGGCACCTGCTCGACCAGCCCAACCACAAGGGCGTGCAGAACCTCGTGCGCGACCTCAACCACAACTACGCCGCGACGCCCGCGCTCCACGAGCGCGACTGCGAGGCCGAGGGCTTCAAGTGGCTGGTCGGCGGCGACACCGAGAACAGCGTCTTCGCCTTCGCCCGCTTCGGCGCCCACGGCGACCTCGCGGTCGCGGTGTCGAACTTCACGCCCGTTCCGCGCACGAATTACCGGGTCGGCGTGCCGAGAGCCGGCTTCTACAGAGAATCGGTCAACACCGATTCCGAGGTCTACGGAGGCAGCAACCTCGGCAACATGGGCGGTGCCCATAGCGACGACATCGGCGCGCACGGCGAGGGCCAATCGATCGTGCTGACGCTGCCGCCGCTGTCGACGCTGATCCTGACGTTCGAGTAGGTCACGCCGCGCGGTCGAGCCGCCGTTCCTCGGCCTCGACCGCGATCCGGGCGGCCCGGCCGACGAGATGGGTTTCGTCATGCGTCCGCAGCCATTCGAGCAGGCAGGCCGCCGCGTCGTGCTCGTCGGCCGTGCAGAACGACTGGCCGATCACCGACCCGTCGGGGTCGCGCCGCTCCACGATCCAGCATTGCCGGCGCGACGAGAACCACAGGTCGATCGTGTGGACGCCCTCTTCCCCCTCGATCCCGACGATTTGCAAGGCCCGCTCCCATGATGACGCTGCGCCGGACGAGCGCCGCGCGATCGAGGAACCGTCGACCCGCGGCTGCGCTCGGGCAAGGCGCCCGACCTTCGCGGACGCGACACCGCTGTGATAATCACAGCCAATCGCGCCGGGACACGGGTGCTGGACCGCGCCCGCGACGCGTGGCATGAGGCTCATCGCGCGGGCGTGGTGGAACTGGTAGACGCGCCGGACTCAAAATCCGGTTCTGGAGACAGAGTGTCGGTTCGATTCCGACCGCCCGCACCATCCCGACCTGTCGAGGCCAGGCGACGTGGGGGAGCGCTCGACCGTTTGACGACGCGAGGCGCCGCGCGGGCGCCTCCGGATGCAGGAACCTGCCGTCGCTTTTCCGATTATGTCCGAGCTTCTGAGCGTGACGCGCGCCGCATCCGCGCCGCAAAAAGCCAACTGGCGTTCGCGAGGGGGTGTGTCCCCCCGCCGACGGAGATGTCGGCGGGAGGCGACGTCAGGCCGTGAGCCCGCCGACCAGGCTCGGGATGTCGAGCGGCCGGAAGCCGTAGTGCTCCAGCCAGCGGACGTCGTTCTCGAAGAAGGCGCGCAGGTCCGGCATGCCGTATTTCAGCATGGCGATGCGGTCGATGCCGATGCCCCAGGCGAAGCCCTGGTAGACCTGCGGGTCGATCCCGCAATTGATCAGAACGTTGGGGTGGACCATGCCGCAGCCGAGGATCTCCAGCCAGTCGTCGCCCTCGCCGAAGCGGATTTCGCCGTCGCCGCGGCGGCACTGGATGTCGACCTCCATCGAGGGCTCGGTGAACGGGAAGAAGCTCGGGCGGAAGCGCATCTTCACCTCGTCGACCTCGAAGAAGGCGCGCAGGAATTCCTGCAGCACCCACTTGAGGTTGCCGAGGTTGGCGGTGCGGTCGATCACTAGGCCCTCGACCTGGTGGAACATCGGCGTGTGGGTCTGGTCGGAGTCGCAGCGGTAGGTGCGGCCGGGGCAGATCACGCGGATGGGCGGCGCCTTCCCCAGCATGGTGCGCACCTGCACCGGGCTGGTGTGGGTGCGCAGCAGCTTGCGGCTGCCGTCCGGACCGGCGGGAAAGAAGAACGTGTCGTGCATGTCCCGCGCGGGATGGTCGGGCGGGAAGTTCAGCTTGGTGAAGTTGAAGTCGTCGCTCTCGACGTCCGGCCCTTCGGCGACGCGGAACCCCATGTCGGCGAAGATCACCGAGAGCTCGTCCATGACCTGGCTGATGGGATGGATGCGGCCGGTCTCGAGCGGGCCGGGACGCACCGGCAGCGTGACGTCGACCCGTTCGGACGCGAGACGCGCCTCCAACGCCGCCTCCTTCAGGACCTCGCGGCGCGCGTCGAGAGCGGCCACGACCTTGTCCTTGAGCAGGTTGATCTCGGCGCCGCGGGCGTGGCGCTCGTCCGGCGCCATCTTGCCAAGCGTCGCGAGCAGCGCCGAGATCGCGCCTTTCTTGCCGAGGGCGGCGACGCGCGCCGTCTCCAGGGCCGGCTCGTCGCCCGCGGCGGCGATGGCGGAGAGCGTATCGTGTTCGAGGGTCGCGAGATCGGTCATCGGCAGCCGCCTACCACAGCACGTTGTCGACCGGCTGGATTTTCTCCGGCGGCGGATCGCCCATCATCTGGAGAAGGTCGATCTCGACGGTGCGGCACATCGAGGTCATCGGCACGTCGTAGATCGAGTCGGCGAAAGGGTCCATGAGGTCGAGCCCGATCTCGATGGCCATCAGGAACATCAGCCCGACCAGGGCCGAGCCGACCGGCGTGTAGATGCCAAGGTCCTGCACCACCGCGAAGGGCAGGATGATGCAGAAGATTTTGGCGAAGAACGAGGGGAAGAAGCGGTACTGCGAGGGCAGCGGCGTGTTCTTGATGCGCTCCATGCCGCCCTGCGCATTGGCGATGTCGACCAGCGTCGTATCGATGCGGACGCGGGCGTAGGGATCGAGCATGCCGAGGCGGTGCGCCTCGGAGGCGAGCCGCCCGATGTCGGTCAGGATCGCGTTCTGCTTGTTGACCATGGTCTCGAGCGAGGCCGCCCAGTCCGGCGCCAGATAGGTCGTGGCTTCGGAGGGCGTCGGCTGGCCGCGCAGCGCCGCCCGCAGCACGTGGACGTAGGCGATCTGCGCGCGCGCCATCTCGCGGCCGATGCCGATCCGGGCGTCGGGCACCGTCTCGTCGCAGAAGGTCAGCGCCTGGCGCGCCACGTTGCGCGAGGCGTTGATCATCAGGCCCCACAGCCCGCGCGCTTCCCACCAGCGGCCGTAGGCGGCGTTGACCGAGACGCCGATGAAGAGCGCCAGCGCCGACCCGAACAGCGAGAACTGCAGCTCGATCGGCCGGACGTGAGGCGTCACCTTGAAGTAGAGGACCGTGACGACGACGTCCCAGAGGGACAGGAAGAACAACGGCACTGCGATCTCGCGAAAGGCGTGGCCGATGCGCGGGACTCTCGAGACGATCATGCGGGTCAAAGTCTCCTGACGAGCGTTCGATCTAGCCGGGCAACCCGCCGGGTTTGCGGTCTTCACGTAGCATAGCATTGCCGGGGACATGGTCCGCCGTCCGCGCGCCGACGCGCCGGGCCTTTGGGCGCAGATCGAGCGTCACGTTGTTCGTAGGCAACAGCGCCGCGCTCATATAGAAGCGGCAGCGGAACCGGGGCTCACGACCATACGTTTCGCGGCTCCACCCCGGGTTTCGCCGACCGCAACCGGCACGAGAGGATGTTTTCGATGATTGGTCATGCTTTCCTGCTTCGTGCCACCCTTGCCGGCGCAGCGGCGACGCTGATTGCCGCGGCGACGCCATCCTATGCCGCCGGCCCGTTCTCGTCGTTCGAGGGCAACTGGATCGGCACCGGCACCGTGTCGGCAGACAACGGCGCCAAGGAGCGCCTGCGCTGTCGCGCGCATTATGACGTGGGCGGCGGCGGCAACAGCATGTCGCAGAACCTGACCTGCGCCAGCGACAGCTACAAGTTCAACGTCGTGAGCAACGTGCAGGCCGACGGTGGCGCGATCTCAGGCTCGTGGGAAGAAACCTCTCGCGGGGCCAAGGGCCATATCACCGGCAAGATCACGCCGACCCAGATTTCCGCCTTCGTGCAAGGCGTCGGCTTCACCGCCAGCATCGGCATCGCCGCGCGTGGCGGCCGCCAGTCGGTGACGATGAGCCCGACCGGAACCGACATCAAGAATGTGTCGATGACGATGTCCAAGTCCTGACCCGGGCGAGAACAGACGCTCGGAGATAGGCCGGGCCTGCTGGCCGGCATCTGGCGGCACGAACAACGACTCGAGCGACCCTTCGCGGGTCGCTTTTTGTTTCGTCATAGCGATCGTGGGGACGACGGCCGAACAATCAGCGCTCGTCCGAAGTCCATTCGGGACTGTAGCCTCCGAGGGCGGGATGATACATCTCGTCTCCGCCGTGCTGCGTGAACTCCACGTTGAGCCGATCCTCGCGGAGACCCAGGATCGCGACGCAATGTTGGCTGAGCGCCTTGGCCACCTGCATGCGCAGCTCAGGTGGACGGCCTTTCCGAATGTCCAGCATCATGACGGAGACGGATACGGGCTCGTTCCCGTCTTCCAAGATCCGCCAGAGTCCTCCCTCGCCGATTTCGCGGATCGCGACGCTGATCCGTCTGATGTCGACGGACATGATGCTCGCGTAGGTCTCGCTCAGCCTCGCTGCAAGCCTCCTCTTGTCCGCAGTCGCGTAGCGACCGCTCACGTCAAGCTGAAGGTAGGGCATGGATACGAGGGTCGGCTAGTCGAGCAGCATGCGCTTCAGCAGTTCGACCTCTTCGGACAAGGTGCGATCGCTGCCGGTCAGCCCCTCGATCTTGCGCACCGCGTGCAGCACCGTCGTATGGTCACGCCCGCCGAAGCGCCGGCCGATCTCGGGCAGGCTGCGCAACGTCAGCACCTTCGAAAGATACATCGCGATCTGACGCGGGCGCACCACGTTGGCGGTGCGGCGCGAGGAGAGGATGTCGGCTCGGCTGACGTTGTAGTGCGTCGCGACCAGCTTCTGGATGTCCTCGATCTTGACGCGTTTGGGCTCGCGCATCCGCACGAGATCGCGGATCGCGACCTCGGCCGTTTCGACCGTGAGCGCCGTCTGGGTCAGGGAGGCATGCGCCATCAGCCGGTTCACCGCACCGTCGAGGTCGCGTCCGTTGGTCTGTATCACGGAGGCGACGTAGGCGATCACCGCCGGCGGCACGTCGAAGCCCGGCACGTTCACCCGCACCGCCGCCACGCGCGACTCGAGCATGCGCACGCGCAAGGCCTCGTCGAGCGCGCCGATCTCCACGCACAGGCCGCCCGAGAGCCTGGAGCGCACACGCTCCTCCAGGCTCTCGAGGTCCGCCGGCGGCCTGTCCGCTGCAATGATGATCTGTTTGCGCGCGTCGATCAGCGCGTTGATCGTGTGACAGAATTCCTGCTGGATCGACTTGCCCTGGAGGAACTGCACGTCGTCGATGATCAGGACGTCGATGCCGCGTAGCCGCTCCTTGAAGGCGAGAGAGGTCTGCGCCTTCAGGGCCAGCACGAACCCGTACATGAACTTCTCGGCCGTCAGGTAGATCACCCGGCGGCGCTGTGCCGTGACCGTATGGGCGACGGCCTGCAGGAGGTGCGTCTTGCCCAGCCCCACGCAGGCGTGAATGTACAGCGGATTGTAGATCAGCCCCTCGTCGGCCCCAGCGGAAGCGATACGCTGCGCAGCGGCGTGGGCGAGCTGGTTGGACCGCCCCACGTGGAAGGTCTCGAAGCTCATGCGCTTGTCCAGCGGCGAGCCGGTCAAGGCGTCGCCGTCCGACGAGTCCCGCGCCGAGTGGGTCTGTCGGGCGGGTTCGCCGGTGGGGAAGAACGGCGTACGGGCCTCGGCCGGAGCCTGATCGAAACGGGGCATCCGCTCGGCCGGCTCTCCGAGCGTACCCTCGAAGGCCTGGGGTCGCTGCGGCATCAGTCGCGACGAGGACCGCACCGTGATCGAGAGGGCGAAGACCTCAGGCGCTTCCGCCGCGAGGATCTTGAGCATGCGCTCCTGATAATGCGACTGGATCCAGCTTTTCAGGAACTTGGTCGGCACGCTGAGCTGGGCCGTACCGTCGGCGATCCCGTCGAGTTCGAGACGCCCGAACCAGGAGGTGAACACCTCCTCACCGAGTTCCGCGCGCAGCCTCCGGGCGATCCGGCCCCAGAGTTCACCGGATTTCTCGCTGGGCTGCATCGGCAGGCTCGGCTCGGGGTGCGAAAAAGAGCGCACGTCGGCCATCGGCTTCGACATGGTACAAACTCACGACTGGAGGGACGCTGGAACGGGCGAGCAAAAACCGCGGCGAAGCGCGAGTTAGATCATACCCCGATCAACGAAATCCGACCGCATGCCGGCGAAAACGCTCAACCAACTCGCCGCGACGGAACAGTCCCCCGAGCGATGTCACAGATTGCGTTTGCCGACTCATATTACCCCTCCGCAACCAGCCCCTGCACCATGGCAAGGACCTTTCGCCGCGATAGCAGCAGCAAGACAGAGCCCGCCGCAGCACCGCATTACACGCCCTGACCTCAACAAAACGCAAAGACGATGCCACCACCGGAGACGGCGGGTGCGCGACCTGGTTTTGAAGAGCGTGTCCGGGAAGCGACGCTTGCATTGGCCTCAGCGGCGTTCCCGGCCACCTCGTGACCGTAACACAGGCTCGAACGCCAGCAAGACCGTTTTACGAAACTGTTAATCTAGCGTCATCAAACCGAGGCTGGCAGACACCGACGGGAAGCGGCTTGCGTTTGTTAACAGCCTGATTCGTCACCGGACCTTGCGTCCCGATCCGCGTGGTTCCGGCCATTGTCACGGATCGGCCACAGCCCCCCGGACTGTAGAAGGTTGCCCGTTTACCCCAAGGTAAGGCTGGACGGACTTCGCAGCTTACCTCGCAAGCTTCTGATCGCATTTACCTTTTAAAAACCGATCGGGATCGGGCTGCGACGACCGTTCGTGGGCCTGCAAGCAACAAAAAACCCGGCCTGAAGCCGGGTTGATCGCGCGTGGGACAGGATAGGAAGAGCTAGCTCGCCAGCGCCCGCACCCGCTTCGACAGACGAGAGACCCTCCGCGAAGCGGTGTTCTTATGGACGATACCCTTCTGGGCCGCACGCATCAGCAGCGGAGCCGCGGTGTCGAAGGCGGCGGTCGCGGCGGCGGCATCGCCGGTGGCGATCGCCTCCTCGACCTTGCGCAGATAGGTCCGCATCTGCGACCGCCGCGACTTGTTGACGGCGGTACGCCGCGCGATCTGACGGACGGCCTTCTTGGCCGACGAGGTGTTCGCCATTGGGGTCCACGAAATTCGAGTGAGGCGCGAGCGACGAGGCGCAACGCCAGAGGGCCGGAGACCCGGCCGCGTTGCGCCATATAGAAAGGAGCGGCGCGGCTCGTCAACCCGCTTCGCGCGTCGGCGCGCCTTGCCCGGCCGGAGGCACCTGCCTATGGTCCGCGCCCATGTCGAACCTGCGTCTCCACACCACCGAGGGCGTCGAGGACGCGGGCGGGGGATACGACGCGCTCGGCGAGCGCCTCCCGCCGCTGCGTCGTCGGCGCTTCAAGGCGATCCCCATCCGTGTCGTGCTGCCCAACCTCGTCACGCTGGCGGCGCTGAGCATGGGACTGACCTCGATCCGCTTCGCCATCGAAGGCAAGTTCGAGACGGCGGTCCTGGCGATCATCGTCGCGGCGATCCTCGATGGCCTCGACGGGCGCCTCGCGCGCGCCTTGCGCGGCACCAGCCGGTTCGGCGCGGAACTCGATTCGCTGGCCGACTTCGTCGATTTCGGCGTGGCGCCGGCGTTGATCCTCTACTTCTCCTCCCTGCACCGCGTCCCGAGCTTCGGCTGGTTCGCGGCGCTGGTCTTCGTCATCGCGGCGGCTCTGCGCCTCGCCCGCTTCAACACGATGCTGGAGGATCCCGACCGTCCGGCCTGGCACGCCAACTTCTTCACCGGCATGCCGGCACCGGCCGGCGCCATCGTCGGCCTGCTGCCGCTCTACGTGCAGCTCTCGTCCTTCGTCACGCCGGGCACGCGCCTGCCGGTCGGCCTCGACATAAGCTTCGTCATCGTGGTCGCCTTCCTGATGGCGAGCCGCATCCCGTTCTTCTCCGGCAAGACGATCGGCCGCATCCCGCGCGAATGGTTCATGGCGATCCTCTTCGCCGTCGCCGCGACCCTGCTGCTGCTGGCGACGTTCCCGATGGAGATGATGATCGGCCTCTCGGCCGTCTACCTCGCCACCACGCCTTTCGCGATCCGGCGCTGGCGCCGCCACGAGCGCGCGCCGACGACGCGCCTCGCGGGCGATCCCGCCTAATCGCGGCTGTTGGCGACACCCCAGCGACGCAGTTCCCGTGCGGTCAGCACATGGATGCTGGCCGAGGGCGTGCGCTCGGCCGACGAGATCATCGAGGGATCGACGCCCATGCGCGCGGTGTACCCCATCAGCGTCGAAGCGGCGGCACGGTGCTCGGCGCGCTCGTAGGAGCCGGTCAGATCCTCGGTGGCGGCCTGCATGCGATGGATGCCGACGCGGCTGCGCCCCGGCACGACGCGGCGGCTGGCACCGACCAGCGCGTAGACGCAGGCCGAATAGCAGGCCCCGGGCACCGACACACCGGTCTCGGTGACGCCGGCGACGACGGCGGTGACCCCGCGGCCGCGGAACAGATTGCCGAGCGACACCGCCGCGCCGACGTTGCCGCCGGGCGAGTTGAGGTAGACCTGCGTGCCCGGCGCGACCGGCACGGCAGCGAACTCGGAAGGCGTGTCCATCGTGATCTGGCCGATGGCGACGATGCCGGGGCGCCCGTCCACGTAGGTAGGCTGGAAGGTCATGGCGGAGGCGCCGGCGACCGCCATGCCCGACATCAGCAGCGCCGCGGCCAGCCGCTTCAGGGATTGCCCGACCTTCATCTCACGATCTCCGGATGCCACGCTCCGAAGGTACAAGGATTCGAGGTCCCCGCCAGCGGCTGAACGTCAGAGGACAATCAGCTTGCGCGAGGCGCGAAAAGCGCGATCGCCGCATCCAGCGGCAGCGTCTCCCGCTCGCCGGTCCGGCGCGTCTTCACCTCGACCTTGCCGTCGGCGAGGCTCTTGGGGCCGACGATCACCTGGTGCGGCAGGCCTATGAGATCGAGCCGCGCGAACTTTCCGCCGGGCCGGTCGTCGGTGTCGTCGTAGAGCACTTCGACGCCGGCCTTGGTCAGGGCGTCGTAGATCGTCGCGCAGGCGGCGTCGGTGGCGGCATCGCCGACCTTGAGGTTGGCCAGCCCCACCGCGAAGGGCGCCACGGCCTCGGGCCAGATGATGCCCGCATCGTCGTGCGAGGCCTCGATGATGGCGCCGGCCAAACGCGAGACGCCGACGCCGTAGGAGCCGCACTGCGCCGGGCGTTCCGTGCCGTCCGGACCGGCGATCATCGCCTTCATCGGCTTGGTGTACTTGTCGCCGAAGAAGAACACCTGTCCGACCTCGATGCCGCGGGTGGCGACGCGCCTGTCGGCCGGCGTCTCCGCCTCGAAGCGGGCCTGGTCGTGCACGTCCTCGGTGGCGGCGTAGAGGCTCGTCCACTGCTCGACGACGGCCGTGAGATCGCCCTCGTAGTCGGTGTCGGCCGGCGGGATCGGCAGGGCGAGCACGTCGCTGTCGACGAACACGCCCGACTCGCCCGTGGCGGCGAGCACGATGAACTCGTGGGACAGATCCCCGCCGATCGGGCCGGTCTCGGCGCGCATCGGAATTCCGGTCAGCCCCATGCGGGCGAAGATGCGGAGATAGGCGACGAACATGCGGTTGTACGAGCGCCGTCCCGCCGCCTCGTCGACGTCGAAGGAATAGGCGTCCTTCATCAGGAACTCGCGGCCGCGCATCACGCCGAAGCGCGGGCGCTGCTCGTCGCGGAACTTCCACTGGAAATGGTAGAGGTTCTTCGGCAGTTCGCGATAGGACTTCACGCCGGACCTGAAGATCGCGGTGATCATCTCCTCGTTGGTCGGGCCGTACAGCATCTCGCGCTTGTGGCGGTCCTGGATGCGCAGCATCTCCGGGCCGTAGGCGTCGTAGCGGCCCGATTCGCGCCAGAGATCGGCGAGCTGCAGCGTCGGCATGAGCATCTCGAGCGCGCCGGCGCGGTCGAGTTCCTCGCGCACGATCCCCTCGATCTTCTTGAGCACGCGAAAGCCCAGCGGCAGCCAGGAATAGATGCCGGCCGCCTCCTGCCGGATCATGCCGGCGCGCAGCATGAGGCGATGCGAGAGGATCTCCGCTTCCTTCGGATTGTCGCGAAGGATCGGCATGAAGAACTTGGAAAGGCGCATCGCGGGCTCGTCGGGCGGGTGGCGCTTCCTAGCGGAAGGCGCGCCGGGCCGCCACCGCGTTACGCCGGACGGCGCTCGCGCAGACGCTGCCAGAAGAACGCGATCTGCTCGAACGGCGTCGCCCACCACGCCAGCACGACGACGTCGACGCAGAGGTCGGCGAGGAAGTCGACGCGCGGGTCGGCGGCGACGGGATACAGGCTGCGCACGCTCTCGCCACCCAGCGTGAGCTGCCAGCCTACGAAGAGCATGTAGAGGAGCACCGCGAAGGCGCCGAGCTTGTTGGCGACGGCGACGCAGAGATCCATGAAGCGGCCGAGCCGGACCACGACGGGCTCGACGATCATGACGGGATCGACGAAGCGGTGCATGGCCGTGGCGGCCGAGACCATCATCGGGCGAGGCGGCGCCGCGGGCGAGCGATGCGGCAGGCGCCGCGCGACCTTCTCGAAATGGGCCGCGATATGGTCGGTCGGGATGTCCCAGCCCTGCGCCAGGATCAGCAGCAGGGCCACCCACAATGTCTCGCGCAGGTCGGGATCGGGGGCGCCGGGGAAGATTTGGTGCAGGCTGTGGCCCAGCACGAGTTCACGGAAATAAAGCCAGCCCAGCGCCAGCAGAGCGCAGAAGCCGGCGAGCTTGCGCGCGGTCCCGATGCCGAGATCGAGCAGCGCGAGCGAGAAGCCGCCTGCGCTGGTGAGCGGGCGACCCAGACGCGCCGCACGCGACATCAGTCCGGTCGGCGGACGACGATCAGGCCGGCGGCGATGTCGTGGAGGCAGCGCTTGTCCGGCATGACCAGCGAGGCGAGGAACACCGGCGGGAAGATCCAGGACAGGTAGAGCAGCACCCCGTGCACCGCGGCGGCGAGAAAGCTCGGCGGCGTACCGTCGACGGCGCGGGCCTGCAGATCGGCCAGGCGCATGCCCGGCGTCGCCATGTGCCGGCCGGAGAAGGACACGCCGTTGTAGAAGAAGGCGACGAAGGGCCAGAGCGACGGCACGACGAAGATCGACATCCCGAGGGTGACGACGAAGAGCGCGATCGACAGCAGGCCGGCCATGAGAGACACCAGCACGAAGTCGAAGGCGAAGGCCGCCATGCGGCGCGAGCGCACCCCGGCGTAGGCCGCCGCGGGAAGGCCGGGGCTGGCGAAGAACGAGACGTTGCGGTCCGAGAAATCCGTCATGGGCGCACACCGAGAAAGGCGTCGGCGCTCACCGCCGACCCCAAAGATATGGCCCGCCCGCGACGGCCCACAAGCGTCACATGCGCGGATTGAACGAGGCGGTGCGCAGCACCGGCCGGCCGATCAGCGCGGTCGAGGTGGTGAGCGTCGCGCCGTAGCTGTCCTTGAGGTAGCCCAGCGCCGCCTCGTGGTCGACGCCTTCGACGGCGCAGACCGCATCGGTCGGCACCAGAATGTCGTAGCCGGCCATGAAGGCGCCGTAGGCGGTGTGGCGGATGCAGCAGTGCGTGTGCTGCCCGGCGAGCACGACGTCCTCGACCTCGAAATCGAACAGCGTGTCCTCGAGGTCGGTGCCGTCGAACGCGCCGTAGAAGCGCTTCGGCATCACGATCTCGCGCTCGATGCCGGCCGGGGCGAGCTGGTCGATCACGGCGGCCCCGTGGGTGCCGGCCATGGCATGGCGGCCCCAGACGCCGATCTCGCGATCGTCGGCGCGATGCGCGTCGTTGGCATAGACCACCACCCAATCCTCGTTGGCACGCGCGTGGTCGATGAGGCGGCGGATCGAGGGGACGATCGCGGTGGCGCGCCCTTCGTTGGCCAGGGCGCCGGTCACGAAGTCGTTGAGCATGTCGACGACGATGAGGGCTCTCATGGACGGGGTCTCCTCGGCCGCGCGGCGGGTGCGCTGAAATGTAAGTGCGCCTTCGCGTGCGGCGGCACAAGGCCGCGCGGGGGTCCAACGGGAGACCGTCCACGCCTTGCGAGCGCCGGCGCACCGTGTCACCACGCGCACCCGCAGCGCCGCCATCCGTCGACGTGCGCGCCAGGAGCCTCCGATGTCCCGTACCCTCGCCAGCCTCGTCGCCGGCGCTGTCCTCGCCCTTCCGCTCGTCGCCCATGCCGCAGGCCCGCTCGATGCCTACCTGCCCAAGAGCGGAACGATCTCCGGACACGTCATGACATTCACGGTCGCGCCGGAAGATCAGGCGATCTCACGGCAATACCGCCACGCGGTCCAGGACAACATGGACTGGTTCAAGAAGGCGGTCACCTCGAACAAGCCCGGCCAGCCCCTGCCCTACGACCGGCACATGGGCGTCACGCAAGCGCAGTACGAGAAGCTGCTCCACATGAAACCCGACGCCAAGGCCGGCGAAACGATCAAGGTGGAGGTCACGCGGAGCGCCGACGGCGCCGTGAGCCTAATCCCCGAGGGGGAGACCGCCGCGGCGCTGAAGGGCATCAGCTTCCCGCCCGACGAGAAGAGTGCGGTCACGCCCGTCGGCACGCTGTCGATCTTCAACGAGATCCACCAGAAGGACGCCTCCGCACCGATCGGGGAATGGAACGGCGTCGAATGGGCCGAGGTCGCGGCGACCGACGCCAAGCCCTCGGCGAAGATCGCCTTCGGCAAGCGCGAGGCGGACGGGTCCGGCGTCATGTACTACCAGGTGTCGCCCTACGGCGAGCACAAGGAGCAATCGATCGTCGTCTTCTACACACTCGATTGAAGAAGACGACTTGGCGTTTACGCTACGTTAGGCGGAAACAGACACTCTGCCGATCGGCTTGATTGTCGCCGCATTAACCTCTCTTCGCTTTGCTCGGGGCATGAGCACCATGACGCCCGGACTACAGGAGATGTGGAAGCGCGCGATCTCCTGGGTCGTCGACCGCACCATCGCCACGAAGCTGATGACCTGCTTCGCGCTGATCATCGCGGTCGGCCTGTGCGGCGGCTGGCTCACCTACCAGAGCCTTCTGAACATCGAGACGTCGGATCGTAGCGAGATCCACAGCCACGAGGTCCTGAGCACGACCAGCACCGTCTGGATTGGCATCCTGAAGCAGGAAAGCGATATCCGCGCCTACCTTCTGACCGGCGACCGCAGCTTCCTCGATCGGGCGCAAGCCTCCGACAAGGCACTCAAGGGGACGCTCGCGCGCATCGAGACTCTGACGGCGGCGAATCCTGCCCAACAGGCGCGTTTCGGCCAGCTCGCAGCTGCGATCCAAGTCTGGCAGCACGAGGTCTTCGACGGGCTGGCCGCCGACGCGAAGACGGTGTCGATCAGCGCCGCCTTCGGCGCCGACGGTCCGCTGAACGTCATCCTGACGCATCTCGGAGAGATCTCCTCGGAGGAAGGAAAGATCCTCGAACGACGCGACGAGACACGGTCGTACGCCTTCGCGGCCGCCTATCGCATCGGGCTGGTCCAGCCCGTGGTCGAGCTGATGCTCGCCGTGCTGCTCGGCTACGCGCTTCATCGCCTGCTCGCCCGACCGATCCGGCGGCTCACCGACGCCACCCGGCGGCTCGCCGAGGGCGACACGTCGATCGCGATCCCCAACACGCTGTG
>CAZZWW010000034.1:0-4800 GCA_964657815.1 Vulcanimicrobiota bacterium
TGCGGCTCCAGCGTGCCGTGGATGCGGAAGTACGTGTCCTTGTTGCCCTGCCACAGGTACATGGCGCGGGCGCCGAGCGGGTTGCGGTAGCCGCCGGCGACACCGACACCGCTCTGCAGCTTGTCGAGTTGCGGCTTCAGCTCGGGGTGGCGCTCGATCATCTCCTTGGGCGGGTACCAGTCCGGCCATTCCTGCTTGGTCTTGATCAGCGCCTCGCCCTTCCAGGCAAAGCCGGCCTTGCCGACCGCCACGCCGTAGCGCATCGCCTTGCCGTCGGTCTCGACGAGATAGAGGTAGTGCGCCTTGGGATCGACCACGATGGTGCCGACCGGCTCCTTGGTCGCGTAGGCGACCTCCTTGCGCTCGTAGCCCTTGCGGACCACCGAGGGCAGCACGCCCGGCACCTCGAACTTGTCCTTCATCGGCTGGTAGAGCGCGGAATAACGCGGATCGAGCGCGGCCACGGCCACGGGCGTCGTCGGGACGGCCGTGGCGTCGACGACAGGAACGACGGCCGGCGGCTGCGGCGCCGCCACGGCGAGCGTCGGCGTATCGACGCCGCCGCAACCGGCCAAGCCGAGCGCGGCGAAGGCGAGGAAGGGCAGAGCGAAGGCGGCGGAGCGGGACATCGGCGGAGTCGACCTCGAACGCGGGTGGAGTTTCCCCGCTTGTACGCCGAGTCCACCGTTCTGGCTGTAGCCGCCGCATCACGACACCGGCAAGCACTCCGGCGGAATTACGGCACGTCTACTGTTGTGCGACTACTTCTGCGAGATGAGCTTGCCCGATGCGGCGTAGATCGCCTGGCGGAAGGCACCCTCGATCGTCACTGCGAAATTGTAGTGCGTGTGCGAGAACGGCATCGCCTTGAACGGCCGGTTGGAGCGCCAGCCGACGAGGATCGCGCCGACGCGGGCCATGTCCTTGTCGAACATCAGCGCGCCGCCCGAGGCGCCGTCGCCGGTGTCGCAATCGAACGAGAACTCGCGCGTGCCCTCCTCGCCCTCGGAGAGCTTGTCGTGCAGCGTGCACTGCTGGAACGACAGGTGCTTGGCCTCTCCCCAATCGATGTGGCCGCGCGAGACGAAGGTCACCGGCTCGTCGTCGTGGATGTCGCTGGCCAGGCCGTAGGGGCGCACGCCCGTCAGCGCGTGGGTGAGTCGGGCCACGGCCCAATCGTGCGACACGGCGGCGTCGTAGGGCTTGGTGCTGCCGGCGACGATGCTGCTGAGATCGATCGGCATATGCACCTCGCGGCCGCCGACGGTGATGTCGAAGGTACATGTACGCGCCCGGGGCAGGCCATTCTCGTCGTAGAACACGTGCGCGGCGGTGGTGACCACGTCGTCGGAGAGGGTCAACTGGCCGGCGCCATGGGCATTGCCGCATTGGATCAGGCCGGAGGCGAGATGATTGCGCGCAAGCTCGGCGTCGTTGAGGTCATGCTCGGCGGCGAAGGCTTCGACCTCACGCCGAGAATTCTGGCCGAACACCACGACCGGTACGACAGTGGCCGACGATCCGCCTGTCCTGGACGGCGCGGTGAGGGAAAACGGAAGAGGAGCGGCGAAAACAGCCGGAGCGGAGACAAGAAAGGCAGCAGCGACCGTCAACCCACCCCAATTCCGCATCCTCGCCCTCGCTCAGCCAACCTTGGGTGTGGAAACTCTGCCGGCAGCTTTGGCTCAAATCAAGGCAGAGACCTTGAAAAGCGCGGCACTGTCACGGTGCGGCACCCATACCGTGATGCCAGCGGCTTGCCCGGACCTTGCGGGTCGCCTCTCGTGGGCGCTATGGCGGATGATCCGAGGGAGCCGCCGCCGCCGATGCCGATCCGCAAGCTGTACCAGGCCAGAGCGCGGGACGGGCAGATCGAGCGCGACGCGGCGCAGGAGCGTGTGGTCGCCCTGCTCGACACGCTCTGCGACAAGGTCGACGGCTACAGCCCGGCGCGCAAGACCTCGGCGCTCGGCTGGCTGTTCGGGGCCAAGCCGGGCTCCGGCGCACCGAAGGGCCTCTACATCTGGGGCGGCGTCGGGCGCGGCAAGTCCATGCTCATGGACATGTTCTTCGAGCGCGCCGACGTCGGCAAGAAGCGCCGCGTGCACTTCCACGCCTTCATGGGCGAGGTCCATTCCGACATCTTCCAGTACCGTCAGGCGCTGAAGCGTGGCGAGGTCAAGGGCGAAGACCCGATCGAGCCGGTCGCCGCATCCATTGCGCGGACCTGCGCGCTGCTGTGCTTCGACGAGTTCACGATCACCGACATCGCAGACGCGATGATCCTGGGGCGCCTCTTCAAGGTGCTGTTCGCCCAGGGCGTGGTGATCGTCGCGACCTCCAACGTCGAGCCGAACGACCTCTATCGCGACGGGCTCAACCGGCAGCTGTTCCTGCCCTCGATCGACCTGCTCCTACAGCACATGGACGTGGTGGAACTCGCCTCGCGCGCCGACTACCGCATGGAAAAGCTCGCGGGACTGCCGACCTTCCACGTGCCAGCGGGGATCGCCTCGCACGAGGCCTTGACGGCGACGTTCCGCACGCTCACCGGCCGCGAGGGCGGCAAGCCAGCGAGCGTGAAGGTGCTGGGACGCGAGGTGGCGGTGCCGGAGGCGCGGGGCTCGGTCGCGCGCTTCGGCTTCGCCGACCTCTGCGCCAAGCCGCTCGGCGCCAACGACTTCCTCGCCATCGCCAACACCTACCGCTCGGTGATCGTCGACGACATTCCGGTGCTGAAGGCCTCGCAGCGCAACGAGGCCAAACGCTTCATTGTGATGATCGACGCCTTCTACGAGGCCCGCACCAAGTTCTTCGCCTCTGCCGCGGCCAAGCCGGCGAAGCTCTTCGAGGCGGAGGAGGGCAGGGAGGCCTTCGAATTCCAGCGCACGATCTCGCGGCTGAACGAAATGCAGTCGGAAGAGTACATGGCCTTGGCCGCGCCGACCGGAACGCGAGACCACAAGGGGATCGTAGACACCTGACCCGACCTCAGGCCGTCGCGCCAATCTCGGAAGAGAGGACATGTGAGAGGATCAGCCGAAGCGGCATGTCCCCACGTGCGCCCACGGGCCGCCGAGATAGCGCCACAGGTCGAGACCTTCAACGCGGCATATCGGCGGCTCGAGCTCGTCCCGCAACGTCTCGATCAGGGCGCGGGCGACCTTAGGCTCGACCTTGTTCTGCACCGTGACGTGCGCCCGAAACGGCTGACGGTCCTGGGCGCTCAGCCAGCCGGTCCAGGTCTGCGCGAGGCGCCCGTGCAGCTGCGTCAGCTCACGCGACGTATAGGCGATCGCGACGCCGCGGCCGAGGAAGCGCAGCTCGCTTGCTTCCATCACGAAGGGCGTCGTGTCACGGCACGCTGCGGCGAGTGTGGCGCGCACGCTGTCCAGCGCGTCGCCCGGCAGCCGGTGGAACAGGCTGACATGCGCGGGAATCTTGTTGAGCTTCACCGGGAAGTGGCGCCGCCGCAACCCGTCGAGCACGGCGAAGGCGGCGTCGTCGAGATGGGCCGTGACGATCAGCGGGTCCGGATCGGGCGCCATGCGATCAGGCCGGCCGTTCGAAGTTGAGCGATGCCGTCTCGATCACGATCTGGGTGCGGCTGAGCACGCCGAGCTTGCGCAGGATTTCGGAAACGTGGGCCTTGACGGTCGAATCGCCGACGCTGAGCTCATGCGCGATCTGCTTGTTGAGCTTGCCCTGGCGGATCATCACCAGCACGCGCAGCTGCTGCGGCGTGAGTTGGGCGATGCGTGCGGCGACATCGCCGTCACCGTCGGGTTTGTTCGCGGTCGCGGCGTGCCGCGCGGACCGCGGGAAGGCGAGTTCGCCCCGCAGCACGGCGGCGATGGCGCCCGTCAGCGTCGCCTTGTCGGAGGATTTCGGTGCGAAGCCGGCGGCGCCGTAGCGCATCACCTCGGCGACGATGCGCGGCTCGTCGAGCCCGGAGACCACCAAGATCGGCAGCGCTGGGAAGCGTTTGCGCAGCGTCATCAGGCCGTCGAACCCGCTGACGTCGCACATCGAGAGTTCGAGCATCACGAGGTCGACGCCGCGTGCTTCCTGCAGCAGCTCGCAAGCAGCCGAGATCGAGCCGGCCTCCTCGACCTTCGTGTCGGGATAGGCGTGGAGCACGGTGCCGCGCAGGGCTTCGCGGTAGAGGGGATGATCGTCGACGATCAGGAAATGCATCGGCGGCTCGATAGACGAGCGGCGCAACATAAAGCAATCCCGACGGCGCGCGAAGCGCCGTCGGGAGGGTCGTGCGGGCGGTGAGGCGATTGGCCTCGCGGAGGACTACTTGGAGGCGACGCTCTTGGGCAGGTGGAAGGCCCAGAACGAGCCGCCCTGGTTGATGCCGGCGGTCGACTTGGCGACCTCGCCACCCCACAGCGGAACCGCGCCGCCCCAGCCGGCCGCGACACCGATCCACTGCTCGCCGTCCTGCGTCCAGGTGACGGGCGAGGAGACGATGCCGGTGCCGACCTGGAACTTCCAGACCTCTTCGCCGGACTTGGCGTCGAAGGCCTTGAGGAAGCCCTCGGGCGTGCCGGTGAAGACGAGGTTGCCGGCCGTGGTCAACACGCCGCCCCAGAGCGGCGCCTTGTTCTTGTACTCCCACACGATCTTGCCGGTGGCCGGGTCGAGCGCCTTCAGCGAGCCGATGTGATCGTCGAAGACCGGCTTGATGGTGAATCCGGCGCCGAGGAAGGCGGCGCCTTTCTTGTAGGCGATCGGCTCGTTCCAGATGTCCATGCCCCACTCGTTCGAGGGGATGTAGAACAGCTTGGTCTG
>CAZZWW010000034.1:4900-15017 GCA_964657815.1 Vulcanimicrobiota bacterium
GGGATCGTAGGTGCCGCCGAGCCAGGTGGCGCCGCCGCCGAACTTGTAGGTGTCGCCCGGCCAGGTCGCGTTGACCTTGCCGGTCATCGTCGAGTCCTTGCCGTTGAGCTGGCCCATGTTGCCTTCGATGACCGGGCGGCTCCACACCAGCTCGCCGGTGTCGGCGTTGCGGGCCTGGACCTTGCCGATCACGCCGAACTCGCCGCCGGACACGCCGGTGATGACGAGGTTCTTCACGATCAGCGGAGCGGCGGTATAGGAATAGCCGGCCTTGAAATCGTCGATGGTCTTCTTCCAGATGACCTTGCCGGTCTTGATGTCGAGCGCGACCAGCTTGGCGTCCAGCGTGCCGAAGATGAACTTGTTGCCGTAAAGCGCGCCGCCGCGATTGACGACGTCACAGCACGGCAGGATGCCCTCGGGCAGGCGGGCGTCGTATTCCCAGATCTTCTCGCCGGTGTGAGCATTGACGGCGTAGGCTCGGCTGTACGAGCCGGTGACGTAGATGACGCCGTCGTAGATGAGCGCCTGGCTCTCCTGCCCGCGCTGCTTCTCGCCACCGAAAGAGAACGACCAGGCCGGAATCAGGCCCTTGATGTTCTGCTTGTTGATGGTCTTGATGCCGGAGAAGCGGTGCGCCTCCGGGCCCATGCCGTAGCTCACGATCTCGTTCGGGTTCTTGTTGCCCGCGAGGATCATGGCATCCGTGACGCCGCCCTTGTCGGCGGTAGCCGGCGCGGCCTTGTCGACCGTCTCGTCGGCCGGCTTGGTGTCCTGCGCCAGACCCGGCGCGGCGTAGGCGACCGTCAGGGCGATCGCGCCGGCGGCGGCCAGAAGACTCTCTCGAAATGACATTTTGTGCCTCCCTCGTCGTCAAGCGCACGCGGCGGCGGCGCAGAGGGCGAGTTCTTGTTGCGACCCGACCCTAAGATATTCCTAAATGCCTCCCGCAGTGAAAGGCATTGCCCAAAGGTACAAGAACGCGGGAACGATCGTCGGGAAACGAGCCCAAGAAAAAGCCCGCTGGATGCGGGCTTCGCCTGTCATGCTGCGGTCGATCGCGCCTACATGTCCGGCGGTGTGAACGTCACCCCGTACTTGTCGCAGATCGCCTTCATCCGTCCGTCCTTGATCATCGCACTCAGCGCATCGCCTACGGCGTAGCCGAGGTCGCGCGAGTTCGTGCGCACCGCGCCGGCGAGCTCCCAATGGTTCTTCACCGGGCCGACCAGGGTCGGGATGATGATCGGGTTCAGCGCCGGATCGACCCCGTTGTCGTGGAACGCCGCCTGGATCTGCGCCTGCGTGCCGGCGATCACCGGCTCTTCGCCGGCCTTGTAGGCCTTCACCGCCTGGTCGAAGTTCAGGAAATGGTTGGCGTTGGCGCGGAAGCGGCCGCCGAGCAGCGTCATCAGCGAGATGTCGGAGGCGCTGGTGCCCTCCACCGCGACCTTGCTGGTGCCGATATCGGCGACGTTGCTCAGCTTGCCGAGCTTGTCGGCGTTGTAGGCGAAAGCGAGCTTCTGCATGAAGTAGGGCGACGTCAGGAAGATCTGGTCGTCGCGGGTCGACAGCACGCGGTCGTTCGGAACCTGGAGCATCAGGTCGGAAAGTGGCGACCCGACGAGGTCGCCCTTCCACAGGTTGAGCCGGAAGTCGCCGCCGACGTCCTCGGAGGCGTCGTAGAGCTTGATCTCCGGCTTGACCTTGAGCGTCTTGGCGATCTCGTCGGCGATGTCGACGTCGATCCCGACCGGCTTTCCGTTCTCCATATCGGACCACGGCTTGTTCTCGGTATAGAGCGCCACCTTGAGCGTGCCCGAGGCCGTCACCTCGTCGAGCGGACGGGCGGCGACGGGTCCGCTCCAGGTGGAGGCCAATAGGGCGAGAACGGCGGCGCCGGCAGCCGAACGGCGCAGGCGGCGAAGACCGGCAGTCATTCTCAATCCTCGGTGTGCTTGGAAACCATGAAGGCGCGAACCGCCCATAGGGTTTCTTGCGGCAGCAGGCCGTTGAACACCGGCATCAAGGTCATGCCGTTGCGCTGCGCGCCCTTCTGCATGCGCTCCTTGAAGAGATCGTCGCCCTCCTGGTCGGTCGGCACGCGACGAAGGTCGGGTGCGATGCCGCCGGAGATCATGCCGAGGCCGTGGCAACGGGCACAATTCTGGTTGTAGGCAGAGGCCCCGACCTCGATCGCGTCTTTGTTGCCGACGAAGGGGTCGCTGTCCTTCCAGGTGTCGCCGAGCTTGGGCAATCCCTTGGTGTCGACCGCGACCGGCGCCTCGTCGCCGCGCACGGGCAGGGTGAACACGCCGAGGGCCACCGCAGCCATCGCCGCGCAGCCCAGTAGGGTCGTTGTTCTCATGATAATCTTATCCTCCCGTTTTCGGGACGATAGTCTGGGCTGTTTTCCTGACCCATTGTGCTTTGGTACAAGCCCGCCGTCGGCATGTCAGTCCGTATGGTTGGACTCGATGTAGGCGCGGATCGCCCAGAGGCCGGTCTGCGACACCGTGCCCGCGTATTTGGCCATCTTCTCCTGGCCGTTGCGCACGACGCCGTTCACCACCTTGTCCTTGTAGATCTCGTCGCCCTCCGCGCCCGTCGGCAGCTGGTGCAGGTCGGGCGCCATGCCGCCCGATTCCATGTTGAGGCCGTGGCACGCCGCGCAATTGGCGAGGTAGCCATGGGCTCCGATCTCGATCGCCGTCTTGTTGCCGACGAAGGGATCGGCGTCCTTCCATGTGTCGCCGAGGTCGGGCAGGCCGGGCGTGGCGAAGGCTTGCGGCGTGACGCTGCCGTGACCCGACACCGGCAGGGAGGTCGCGGCGACACCCGCCAGGGTCGCGCCGAGGAGAACGGCCGGCATCTTCATCTTCGGCAAGCTCCGCAGGATGGCTTGAGGAGACGCGTCGCGCGTCCCGCACCGAGCGCTCTTAGCAACGCGTCGTCTACCAGACCCATAGTGCTTTGGTACACGTCGTCCTCGGTCCGGAAGGGACGATCGGGCAACGCGACGGGAAGATGCTCCCATGCTTGCACCTAGGTCCTATACCCGCCTGGGATCGTGGGACTATGGTCCATCGATCATAAGAACTTCCTGGGAGGTCGCGGGCGGGATGGCGGTGCGTGTCGCTGGCGGATGGGGCTTGGTCGATAGGGGCAGGGCGTGGGGACGCCGGGCGTTTGCGGCTCTTGCCGCGACCGTAATGCTGTCCGCGCCCCCGGCTATCGCGCTGCCGCCGGCCAAGGGTCCGCCGATCGTCGTGGCCTACGTCGAGCGTCAGGTCGACCATCTGCCGCCGCTCAACAACGAGGACCCGCCGCCGGCCGACGAAGGCCGCGCGGGCGCGCAGCTCGGCCTCGACGATTCCAACGCCACGGGGCGCTTCGTCGGCGTGCAGCTCAAGCTCGATACCGCCGTGGTGGCGCCCGACGGCGATCTGAAGGGAGCGGTAAAGACGCTGCTCGCCAAGGACAAGCCGACCTTCGTCGCGGTCAACGCCGCCGCGGCCGACGTCGTCGCGCTCGCCGACATGCCCGAGGCCAAGGGCGTCCTGTTCCTCAACGTCGGCGCGACCGACACGCGGCTGCGCGAGGCCGACTGTCGTCCCAACGTGCTTCACGTCACGCCCTCGCGCGCCATGCTGACCGACGCCTTGATGCAGTTCCTGGTGTTCAAGCGCTGGACCAAGGTCCTGATCGTGTCGGGCCCGCATCCCGGAGACAAGCTCTATGCCGAGGCTTTGAAGCGGTCGGTCAGGAAGTTCGGCGGCCGGATCGTCGGCGAGGTCGGATACGATGCTCACGGCGGCGATATCCGCGACACCGCGCTGACCGAATTCACGCTGGTGACCCGCGCCGCCGACCACGACGTGGTGGCCGTGGCCGACGAGGCGGGCGAGTTCGGCACCGCGCTGGTCTACAACACGGACCTGCCGCGCCCGGTGGTCGGCACCCAGGGCCTGACGCCGGCGGCCTGGGGCCGTCCGGTCGAGGCTTGGGCGGCGGTGCAGCTGCAGAACCGCTTCAAGAAGCTCGCCGGCCGCCCGATGACGTCGACCGACTATGCCGGCTGGATGGCGGTTCACACGGTAGGCGAAGCGGCGGTGCAGCTGAAGAGCGCCGATCCCGAGGCGATCCGGAAGCTGATCCTCTCGACCGGCTTCGAGATCGGCGGCTTCAAGGGCCGGGCGTTGAGCTTCCGCCCCTGGGACGGGCAGTTGCGCGAGCCGATCTTCGATCTCTGGTCCGGTGCCGTCGTCGCGACCGCGCCGCTTCCGGGCTTCCTGCACCAGAGTTCCGACCTCGACACCCTGGGCATCGACAAGCCCGAGAGCGCCTGCCGGGCGCAGAGGAGCCCGAGCTGATGGGTGTTTTCGTATTGCGCGCGCTCATGCTCGCCGGCGTCGTTGCCACCGCCGTACCGGCCTGCGGACACGAGGTGTTCGTCACCAACGAGCGCGATAACACGGTGTCGGTGATCGACTCCAAGAGTTACCAGGTCACCCGAACGTTCGACGTCGGGCGGCGTCCGCGCGGCCTGATCTTCTCCAAGGACGGCAAGCGCCTGTTCGTCTGCGCCAGCGACAGCGACGCCGTGCAGGCGATCGATCCCGACACTGGCAAGCTCCTGTTCAACCTGCCGTCCGGCGAGGATCCCGAACAGTTCGCGCTGGCGCCGGACGGCAAGACGCTGTTCATCGCCAACGAGAACAACGCCGCGACCACGGTGGTCGATGCCGACACCCGCAAGGTGCTGGGCCAGATCGACGTCGGCATCGAGCCTGAGGGCATGGCGGTGGCGCCCAACGACAAGATCGCCGTGACCACGTCCGAAACCACCAACATGGTGCATTGGATCGACGTGGCGACGCTCGCGTCCAACGACGCCACGCCGGTCGGCCAGCGCCCGCGCGAGGCTGTGTTCAGCCAGGACGGCGCGCTGCTCTGGGTGTCCTCGGAGGTCGGCGGCACGGTGGCGGTGATCGACGTCGCCAGCCACAAGGTCGTGCACACGATCGCCTTCGACATCCCCGGCGTGAACAAGGACAAGATCCAGCCCGTCGGCATCCGGCTGACGAGCGACGGCCGAACCGCCTTCGTGGCGCTGGGGCCGGCCGACCACGTCGCCGTGGTCGACGCCAAGACCTACGAGGTGAAGAGCACCATCCTCGTCGGCCGCCGGGTATGGCATTTGGCGCTGACTCCGGAGGAGGACCAACTCTTCACCACCAACGGCGTCAGCGGCGACGTCACCGTGATCGACGTCGCCAGGCTGCGCGCCACGCGCTCGATCAAGGTCGGGCGCTTCCCCTGGGGCGTGGCGGTGCGGCCGGACCAGGCCGGCGCGGCGAAGCCTTGAGTCTGAAGGGCCGATCTTTGTCATTCCGGGGCGCCGAAGGCGGACCCGGAACCCGTTGCGCTCGCCGGAAGGGCTCAAACCGGAGGGCGCGATGGGTTCCGGCTTCGCGCTATGCGCGCCCCGGAATGACAATCGGGGCCAAAGTCCTACTTGCTCTGGCACTCCTCCTCGCCGTGCTCCCCGGTCCCACCTTCGCCGGCGAGCTGAACAAGGCCGGCATCGAGAAATTCTTCCCGCCGCCGCTCGTGGTCGGAGAGCGTGATTCCGACCTCGCGGTCTGGCCGATCCTCAAGCAGGAGGCCGGCTCGTACGAGGTCTTCGCTTACGCTTTCGAGTCCAACGATTTCGCGCCGATCCCCGGCTTCGGCGGCTCGCCGCCCGATCTCCTGATCGCCATGGCGCCGGACGGCACCTTCCGCGACGTGAAGGTGCTGTCGCAGCATGAGCCGGTGTTCGTCGACGGCTACGGGCCGGAGCCGCTGTTCGCCTTCGTGCAGCAATATGTCGGGATGTCGGCAAAACGCTCGATCCGCGTCGGCCGCCCCAACGCGCGCCAGGCCGGCGCCAGCACCACGAGCGTGGTCGACGGCATCGCCATGGCGACGGCCTCGACCCGGATCATCAACGAGGAAGTCCTCACCTCCGCGTTGGCGGTGGCGCGCAAGAAGCTCGGCTTCGGCGCCGCCACAAACCTCGGCCTCAAGGTCACCGCCAAGGATGACGAGTTCACGGCGATGAGCTGGGACGCGCTGCTCGCGAAAGGTTGGGTGAAGGACTTCCCTCTCATCAACAGGACCGTGGATGCCGCCTTCGCCGGCACCGAGGTGGCCGATCAGACCGACGGCAAGCCCGACGCCGCCTTCGCCAACACCTATATCGCCTATCTCAACGTGCCCTCGATCGGCCGTAACCTCCTCGGCGAGAAGCTCTATACCTACGTCATGGGGAGCCTGGCGCCGGGTGACCACGCCATCATGGTGCTGGCCCACGGGCCGTGGGACCCGATCGGCGCGGATTTCACCTTCGGCGCCATCCCCGACCGCATCGCCGTCCTCCAAGACAAGTTCTCGCTTCCCGCGCGTGACATGGCGATCGAGCGCGGCGACCAGGGCATGAAGGGCATGCCCTCGGGCGACTGGACGATCCTCAAGATCGCCGATGAAGCCGGGTTCGACCCGGCCAAGCCGTGGAGCCTATCGCTCAAGGTGACGCGCGAGCAGGGCCAGATCCTCGCGCAGAAGGTTTCACGGGAATTCACCGACACCTACGCCTTGCCGGCAGACCTCTTCGTCGTGCGCAAAGCCGACGGCGCGCCGAGCTGGACGGACTCGTGGGTGTCGCGCAAATGGACCATGATCGGCATCGCTGCAATGCTGCTCGTGCTCGTGCCGGTGCTGATCCGCCAGAAGGGACTCGTCGCTAGCCCTCGCCTGTTCACGCCGTTCCGCCTCGCCTATCTCGCGGTGACGCTCGGCTTTGTCGGTTGGTACGCGCAGGCGCAGCTCTCGATCGTGACCCTGATGGGGTTGGTGCGGGCCGCGGCGACGACTCACGACTTCGGCTTCCTGCTCTACGATCCGCCCTCGCTCGTCCTCTGGGGCTTCGTGCTGATCACCCTGGTGGTCTGGGGCCGCGGCACGTTCTGCGGCTGGCTATGTCCGTTCGGGGCGATGCAGGAACTCGTCGCGGTACCGGCGCGCTGGCTGAAGATTTCGCAATTCGAAGTGCCGCGCCGGCTGGATCGCGCCCTGCGGCTCGTCAAATACGTCGTGCTTGCCGGCATCCTCGTCAGCGCCGCGCTGTCGCCGCCGGTCGCCGACACGTTGGTCGAGGTCGAGCCGTTCAAGACCTCGATCACGCTCTACTTCATCCGCTTCTGGCCGTTCGTCGCCTACTGCGTCGGCCTGCTCGTGCTCAACCTCTTCGTCTACAAGGGCTTCTGCCGCTATCTGTGCCCGCTCGGCGCCAGCCTCGCCGTTGTCGGCCGGCTCCGCATGTTCGACTGGATCCCACGCCGCGCCGAATGCGGCACGCCATGCCAGTTGTGCAAGGTGAAGTGCCCCTACGGCGCCATCGAGCCCAGCGGCAAGATCGATTATCCCGAGTGTTTCCAGTGCATGGATTGCGTGACCATCATCCACGATCCGCAGCAATGCGTGCCGCAGATTCTCGAGCGCAAGCGTAAGCGTACGATCCGACCGCAACCCGTGGCGGCACAATGAGCATCAGCCCTTTGATGTCGAACCGAACCACAAGGCGCAAGGCGATGTTCGGCGTCGCCGGCGCTTTGGCCACGGCGGCGGCGCTGGCCGGCCCGCGCGCCCTCGCCGGCTTGGCGCGAGCTCAGGGCTTGGCGACGCGGACCCGCGCCGGCCTCGCCTTCAACACGACGATTGCTCTGACCGTCGCCGGGCCCGAGCCCCGCGTGCTCGCGGCAGCTCTCGACGCGGGCATGGCTGCGCTGCGGCGCGTCGAGCACGCCACCAGCGTCTACAAGGCTCACGGCGATCTCGGCCGGCTGAACCGGGATGGCCGCCTTGCCGATCCCGACCCGCACCTCGTCGCGCTGCTGACCTACGCCGCCGCGCTTTCGGGCGATACCGGCGGACGCTTCGATTGCACCGTGCAGCCGCTGTGGGACCTTTGGGCCGGACACCACGCGCGTGGGGAGCGTCCTTCGGCGACGGCGTTGCGCGAGACGGTGGCGCGGGTCGACTGGCGCGGGGTGATGCTCGCGCCGGACGAGGTACGCTTCACCCGGCCCGGCATGGCGGTGACGCTCAACAGCATCAACCAGGGCTATGCTGCCGACGTGGTCATGGCCGAGCTGGCGCGGCACGGCGTGGAGCACGCCTTCGTCGACACCGGCGAGTTCGGCTCCCGCGGGCACCATCCCGACGGCCGCGACTGGCGGCTCGGCGTGGTCGCGCCGCGCGACGCCGCCAGCCTGGCCTTCACGCTCGATCCGTTCCGCCGCTTCGCCGCGACCTCGGGCGACTACATGACGTTCTTCTCGCCCGACTTCCGCGACCACCACATCTTCGACCCGCGCACCGGCACCTCGCCGCCGGACTGGTCCTCGATCACCGTCGAGGCGCCTTCGGGCCTGGAGGCCGACGGGCTTTCCACCGCTTTGTTCACGCTCAATGCCGAGGAGGGCCGGCGCCTGCTGGCTGTACGCCCGGGGACCGCGGCACGGGTGTTCGACAAGACGGGCGTGGAGGTGGTCGGCGCCGCCTGACGTCTCTCCCGCCAACGCCCGTCTTGCTCTCGGATCGACTCCCGCGTCATAGTCCGGCCCCGCGACACCGCCTCCAACGGCGGCGCGCCTGGGAGGTCGAGTCGGTGCTGCAGAAACAGGCGGCGCGCCATCATACGTGCGGCGTACAGACCGCGTGGTCGGAGGCGGAGGAGGCGGAAGCCGCTGTTCTCGCGGCGACGCGCGCGCTCGAGAAGGCCAAGATCGGCCAGGTCCTCGCCTTCTTCTCCGCCGCCTACGACGTCGAGGCGCTGAACAGCGCACTCGCCCGTGCCCTGCCGGGCATCCCCGTCGCCGGCTGCTCGAACGCCGGCGGCATCTGCCCGGCCGGCACGATCGAGCACGGCCTCGTGCTCGTCGCCTTTCCGCGTGAAGGCTTCCGCATCGCCTCGACCTGCCTGCCCAACATTTCCAACCTCGACGTCGAGCGCGCGGAAGGTTCGATCCGCGCGTTGCGCCGCCGGCTCGACGGCGGCGACCGCGATCCGCTGCGCTCGCAGCGTTTCGCGCTTTCGCTCATCGACGGGCTCGCCAACGTCGAGGAGACGGTGGTCTCGACCGTGGCCTGGGCCCTCGACGGCATCCCGCTCGTCGGCGGTTCGGCCGGTGACGACCTGCATTTCCACCAGACCGCGCTGCTCCACGATGGCAGGGTTGTGCGCAACGGCGCCATCATCCTGCTCGTCGAGACCGACTACCCGACCCAGCTCTTCAAGAGCGACAATTTCGATCCGACGAGCACGCGCCTCGTCGTGACCAGGTCGGATGCCGAGACGCGCACGGTGCACGAGTTCAACGCCGAGCCGGCGGCGGTGGAATACGCGCTCTCCGTCGGGCTCGACCCGCGCGAGCTGACGCCGATGAGCTTCGCCGCGCATCCGTTGGTCGTGAAGATCGGCGGCGAATATTTCTGCCGCTCGATCCGCCGGCTCAACGAGGACGGCTCGCTGTCGTTCTTCTGTGCCATCGACGAGGGCGTGGTGCTGACGCTCGCAGAGCCGCGCGACCTGGTGCAGGCGACCCGCGACGAGCTGGCCCGCGTCGAGCGCGGCTTCGAGGGCCTCGACCTCGTCATCGGCTTCGACTGCGTGCTGCGGCGCCTCGAGGCGGAATCGCGGCAGGTTCGTCACCAGATCTCCGACCTCTACCGGCGCTACAACGTCGTCGGCTTCGAGACCTACGGCGAGCAGTACCGCTCGATGCACCTCAACCAGACCTTCACCGGCATCGCCATCGGCGCGCCGCGGCTGGCATGACCCTCGTCGAGACCGGCAGCGCAGTCGAGGACGAGCTGCGCCGGCGCATCGCCAAGCTGGAGCGCATCAACGCCTCCCTGATGACCCACGTCGAGCGCGTCACCGATCAGCCGGAGGGCGCCTATTCGCTGTTCCAGACGGCGATCATGCTCGATGGTCGCGTGCGCAGCCGCACCGAGGAGCTGACCGGGCTGATGCACCGGCTCGAGCGCTCCAACCAGGCGCTCGAGGCGG
>CAZZWW010000035.1:0-14329 GCA_964657815.1 Vulcanimicrobiota bacterium
CGAGATCTCGTCCACCGTGGCGGACGGCGCCCAGAGCCTGATCCGCGAGCAGGTCGAGATGGGCGTCGCGGTGCGGATGGCCGTGCTGCAGGCGCTGGCGCAGCACCTGCCGAACGCGTGAAGGCTCAGAGCGAACGCAGCTGCGCCAGCGCGTCCTCGGTGTACTCGATGGCGCCGTCCCAGTAGCCTTCGAGCACCGTCAGGTTCAACGCGATCCAGCGTTCGAGCTGACGCTCTTCGGAGCCCGACAGTCGTGAGCCCGCTTTGTGCTCGACGGGGGATAAGGAATAGGAGCCCATCCGATCCTTCGCGGTCCTGGGATTGGGCGAGACTTTTACGCGCGCCGCAAGTCGTGCGTCGTCGCGCTGCGAAATGTAGACGATGAAAGGCAGACCGGTGCGCTCGGAACGTAGATTGGCCATTCCGTAAGTCGCTTGGCCTTCGACGAGCTTTTCCGACGAGGACGTCACGACGTTCTCCCTTTGCGCGTCCTATAGCGTTTCACACGCGCTACCGTTCTGCAACGAGACGTAGAGCGGGCAGCGACCGCATCGAGCCGAACATGATCGGCTATCCAGCCGACGAGCGTGCGCGTAAGACCCGGCTCCGATGACCGTTTCGATCTCCCCTCGCCCCCTCGCCTTCGTCAACGCGCGCCTGGTCGATCCCGTCGCCGGCACCGAGGCGCGCGGCGGCGTGCTGATCGAGCAGGGTGCCATCCGCGCGGTCGGCGCCGCCGTCGCCGCATCCGGTCTCCCGGCCGACACCCGCGTCATCGACTGTCGCGGCGACGTGGTGGCGCCGGGGCTCGTCGACATGCACGCCTTTGTCGGCGAGCCGGGCGCCGAGTATCGCGAGACCATCGCCACGGCGACGGCGGCGGCGGCGGCCGGGGGCGTTACCTCGATCCTCGCGCTGCCCAACACCAACCCGCCGGTCGACGAGCCCGCCGTGGTCGACTTTCTCCTGCGCCGCGCCCGCGACACCGGACACGTGCGCATCCTGCCCTGCGCGGCGATCACCAAGGGGCTGCGCGGCGCGGATCTCGCCGAGATCGGCCTGCTGCAGCAGGCCGGCGCGGTGGCCTTCTCGGAGGGCTCGCGCACGATCCGCAACGCGCTGATCCTGCGCCGGGCCATGGTCTACGCGCGCGACTTCGACGCGCTGATCATCCATTTCGCGCAGGATCCCGACCTCGCCGCCGAAGGCGTGATGAACGAGGGCGAGTTCGCCTCGCGCCTCGGCCTGCCGGGCATCCCGCGCGAGGCCGAGACCATCATCCTGGAGCGCGACATGCAGCTCGTCGCGCTGACGGGCGCGCGCTACCACGCGGCGATGGTGACCACGGCCGGCTCGCTGCAAATCATCGCCAAGGCCAAGTCGCGCAGCCTGCCCGTGACCTGCGCCACCTCGATCAACCATCTGACGCTGAACGAGAACGACATCGGCGACTACCGCACCTTCCTCAAGCTGGCGCCGCCGCTGCGCCGCGAGGAGGACCGGCTCGCGCTCTGCGAGGGCGTCGCCTCGGGACTCGTCGACTGCATCGTGTCGGACCACGATCCGCAGGACGTCGAGGTGAAGCGCCTGCCGTTCGCCGAGGCCGAGGTCGGCGCGGTCGGCCTCGAGACCATGCTGCCGGCGGCGCTGCGCCTCGTCACCGCCGGCCATGTCGGCCTGCCGGTCCTGCTGCGGGCGATGTCGTCGAACCCCGCCGGGATCCTGCGCGTGCCGCAGGGCCGGCTCGAGGTCGGCGCGCCCGCCGACCTCATCCGCTTCGACCCCGACGAGCCTTTCGTCGTCGACCCGTCGAAGCTGCGCTCGCGGTGCAAGAACACACCGTTCGATGCCGCGCGGATGGAGGGACGGGTGAAGCTGACCTTGGTCGCAGGCGAACCGGTGTTCGAGGACGGGTAGGGTAGCTTCTGTGGAGCGCCGTGCGGCGACCGACGCTACTTCTTCTCGAAAGCGCCGTTGATCTCCAGCTCGACCTCGTCGCCGATCAGCGGCAGATATTTCGTCACGCCGAAATCGCTCCGTTTGAGCCGGCCGGACACTGAAAACCCGGCGGTGTACTTGCGATCCATCGGATTGATGCCGGAGCCCACGAGCTTCACATGCAGCGTCAGCGGCTTGGTAACGCCGTGCAGCGTGAGGTCTCCCATGACGTCGGCCTCGCCTTCGCCGGTGGGCTTCACCTCGTTCGACTTGAAGGTCATGGTGGCAAACTTGCCGGCATCGAGCCAGTCGGCGCTTTTCAATTCGCCGTCGAGCTTTGCGCTGGTGGTCGAGACCGCGTCGATCGGCACGGTGATCTGTACGCTGCTGCCGGGCAGGTCGGCCGGCTTGAGATCGAGTTCACCCGAGACGTTCGAGAAGCGACCCTCGTAATAGCTGAAGCCCATGTGCAACACGTCGAAATGCACCTGGGTGTGGCTGGGATCGACGACGTAGGCGCCGGCCTCGACCACGGACGGCGTCGTGTTGACTTCCTCCGCGAGCAGCGGCGCGGGAGACAACAAGGCTAGGCCTAGAAGGGCGTGGCGCAGCGTAGACACGAGAAATCCTCCTGATGGTACGCCAACCTATACAGCCTTGCGCGGCGGGACGCTGCCCGCCATCTGCGACGCTGCCATTCGCCGTCGCATAGGAAAGCTTCCTCATGAACCGTTTCGTCAGCAAGACAGTGATCGTGACGGGAGCTGGGTCTGGAATTGGTGCGGCCACCGCCAAGCGGTTCGCGCAAGAGGGAGCCAACGTCGTCCTAGTCGGGCGTACGCGCCGGAAGCTCGACGATGTCGCCACAGGCCTTGCCCAGGATCGGACGTTGATTCACGTCGCCGACGTCAGCGATCTGAGCGCCTGGGAAGCGCTCATCAAGGCGACGGTCGAACGTTTCGGAGCGGTGGACGTCTTGGTCAACAATGCCGGCGTGGCGGAATTCGGCGGCCTGCTCGACGCGTCCCTCGAAGCATACAAGACGACGATGGCGATCAACGTCGACGGTGTCGTCTACGGCTGCCGGGTGGCGATGCCTCATCTGCTGAAGAGCGGCGGCTCGATCGTCAACGTCTCGTCGGCCTCGGGGCTGGGCGGCGATTGGGCCTTCGCCTTCTACAACGCCTCGAAAGGAGCGGTGACCAATCTCACCCGTTCGCTGGCGCTCGAGTTCGGCGGCCAAGGCGTGCGCGTCAACGCCGTCAACCCGAGCCTCACCGAGTCGGAGCTGACGACGGGCCTGCTCGACGACAAGACGATGATGGCGAAGTTCGCGGACCGCATCCCGCTCGGACGCGCGGCGCGCGCCGAGGAGGTGGCGGCCGTCATCGCCTTCCTCGCCAGCGACGACGCGAGCTTCGTCAACGGCGTCAACCTTCCGGTGGACGGCGGCGTGACCGCATCGAACGGGCAGCCGAAGCTGGGCTAGCCGGCGGCTCCGCGTCGTTCGGTTGGCCGTCGCCGCACCGGGCCGGGCGGCAAGATGCCCTCGCGCAGGACCCTGCGACGTAGAGGGCCGACCAGGCGCAAGGCCACCGCACCGATGCCGCGGGCGACGTCCACGGGCGCGAAATCGGTCATGATGGTGCGGTTGAGGATGTCGACGGAATCCGTGCGCACGCTGATGTCGCGGCGTCGCGCGCGCTCGTAGGGCTTCAGCGCATCGAGCGCGCCGATGTCGAGCCCGGCGTCCCGCGCCTCCTCCAGCACGACGCACAGCTGCGCGATGTCGCGAAGGCTGAGGTTGAGGCCCTGCGCCGCCAGTGGCGGGAAGGCGTGCGCCGCCTCGCCGATCAGCGCGAGACGAGGGCCGACCAGCCGGGTGACCTTGAGCCCGCCCATCGGGAAGCCGCCGCGCGCCGCCTCGAAGGCGATGCGGCCGACGATCGAGCGCGTGGCGTGCTGCAGTTCGAGCGCCAGCGCCTCGTCGGAGAGGGCGCGCCGCCGCTCCGCGTCGCGCGGCGCCATCAGCCAGACGAGCGAGGAGCGATGCGGGTGCTCGGCCGTGCCCTGCAGCGGCACCAGCGTGCAGGGGCCGCCGCGGGTGTGAAACTCCGTCGACATGCCCTCGTGCGGCTTGCGATGCCCGAGGATGGCGGTCAGCGCGACCTGTGGATAGCTCCAGGCGCGCGCGCCGATCCCGGCGGCGACGCGGGCCGGCGACTTGCGACCGTCGGCGGCAACGAGGAGTCGTGCCGTCGCCGCGTGTCCTTTCGTGTCGTGCACGCTCACTCGGTCGGGCTCGTAGGCGATGTCGGCGAGGAAGGTGCCGGTCAGCGTCGCGTTCGGCTGCGCGTTCGCCTCGGCGAGCAGGCCGGCGACCAGCCGATGGTTCTCGATGTTGGCGCCGAGCGCGGCCAGCTCGATCTCGGAGGCTTCGAGGGTGAGCGGCGGCACGGGCAGGCGCAGCCCTGTGTCGTCGATGAGCCGGATCGCCCGGATCATCTGCGCTTCCTCGGCGAAACGATGCCAGACGCCGATCTCTCGCAGGAAGCGCAGCGAGCCCTCGAAAAGGGCCACGGTACGCCCGTTGGGCGTCGCGTCGGACTTGCCGGCGCAGAGCACGGTGAAGCCGGCGCGCGCCAGCGCAATCGTGGCGGCCAGACCGGCGGCGCCTGCACCGGAGACGATGATGTCGTAGGTGTCGGGTGTCGTCGATGTGGGCGCTTGGGTCACGAACGGTCTCGGCGCTTGCGGGCGGGCGATCAGCACATCGGCCGTCGCGCGAGGCGCGGCAAGCGGACCGATGGTCTCGGCCTCAGGCCGGACGCCCGTCGAAGCAATGGTCCGCGGCATTCGTCGCCCGCCAGAACGCATGCGTGCCGATGTCGGCGCCCGGCCGCGGCGCGTAGCGTCGGCAGAAGCCGGCCTCGGTCCACCACGTGCCGAGCCGATCGCTGCGGCGCGGCGGATCGATGCCGTTGCCCGGCCGGTGCCAGAAGGCGCAGCTGCGGCAGACCTGGCCCTTCTCGGAGGCGTCCGCCGTCTCGCCTTCGCCACAGGCGTCGAGCGCGCGCGTCTCGGGCCATCGCGCGATCTCGTAGGAGCGTTCCGACGTGCCCGGCGCATGGCGGCGGCAGGCGCCTTCGACCACGCCATGCTCCCAGAAGCGGCATGCGTTGCAGTGTGTCAGTCCCGATGCCGGCAAGAATCACCTCCGCGTCCGCGCCCCGCACGAAGGCCATGTCGACCTGCCACTTACACGCATCGGCGCGTGTCCCGTCAACGAACCACGATCGGTCGCGCGGCGACCTTCATCCACAGTTTCGGCGGCAACCTCCCTCGATCTGGAACATTGCCGGAACAAGGAGAACGCGATGACAGATCACAATCCGAAGACCGACCCGGCGCCCAACAGCAACACCGTGAAGGATCCCAACGACTGGACGACCGGTGGCGAGCCGATGACGGGTGCCCAGGCATCCTACCTGAAGACGCTGACGGAACAGACCGGCGGCACCTTCGAGGAGGGCATCAGCAAGGCCGAGGCCTCGAAGCGGATCGACGCGCTGCGCGGAGAGGCCGGTCTGGCGAAGGGCTAGGCGACGTCGAGCGGGGCGGTGCCGATCGGGCGACCGTCCCGCGACAGCGTGATCTTCTCGATGCGCGCCTCGGCGCTCTTCAGCAGCGCGTCGCAATGCGTCTTGAGCAACTCGCCCCGCTCGTAGATCGCGATCGACTCCTCAAGCGCAACCTGCCCCTTTTCGAGACGCTCGACGATCGCCTCGAGTTCCTTCATCGCCGCCTCGAAGGGCAGGCCGGCGATCTCGGGGGGTGTCGGCTCGCTCATGCCGCCTCCCGAGCGAACTCGATCGAAAATGGGACGCCTTCGTAGCACTCCATGCCGCGTCCGATTGCTTGGACAGCTTCGACCATGCGCCCGTCGCGGCCGAGCAGACGATCAGCAATCTTCACCATCAAGGGATTGGGTGTCGCCGTCGGCGAGCGTTCGCGAATGTCTTGGGCGATCGCCAACTCGCTCCGCGTCTCGTCGAGCATACAGGCGGCGATGAACGCCGCGGCCGTCGAGCGGCTGACGCCCGCGTAGCAATGGATGACGAGGGGCGCCGAGCGGTCCCACCGGCGGATGAACTCGACGACCTCGGCAACGTGGCCGTCGTCCGGAAGGATCTCACCCTCCATCGCCAGCACGATGTCCGACATCGCGACGTAGAGGTGCCGTGCCTCGTCGATCTCGCGCGGTCGCACGACCTCCGTGCCGGCACCGATGAGCGTGACCATGCTGCGCGCGCCGCTCGCGCGGACCGTGGCCGGGATCTGCGACAGGGGACAGACGTGGATGCTGGGCAAGGCGGAACTCCCTCGGCGGGAGAGGTGTCACAGCCCGCCGACGCTTTCAAGCGACGCTGATCGCGTCAAGGCAGCGCGAGGCACAGGCGCCGAAGCTCGGTCAGGAACCTGTCCGCCGCGACCGCCGGGGGCCACGGCTCCCAGGGCGTGTCGCCATAGACGGGGGCAAGCGGATCGGCGGCGAGCGGATCGAACGGGATGCGCAGGGTGTGGCGCACCTCGTCGCGGGTCCAGCCGACAACGTGCACCGCCTCCGAGGCGGCAGCGACGCGGTCGGCGCGTTTATGCATCTTGAGGGAGGCCGGGTCGAAGCCGGGAACACGGTAGCGGATCGCCACCGCGCGCTGCAGGTCGATGGTGAGGGCGCGAAAGGCCTCGCCGAGGAACGGCTTGACGACGGAGATGCAGTCGAAGCCCAGCAGTCCCTCGTCGGCGTCGTGGAGCAGCTCGCGCAGCTCCGCCGCGGGATCGGCCGTTCGCGCCGCGCGGCGGTGCATGGCGAGCACCATCAAGGAGTGTTGAGCGACCGAGAGCGGGAGCGGCCACGCCGAGTGGCCCCCCCAACGATAGGTGCGGGCGAGGCCGATCGCGAGATCGCCGTCATCCCAGTCGAACGGCGTCGGGTGCAGCAGATCGAGCCGCTTGCTCGAAGGCAGGCGCACCCAGGCCCGTGTAATCCGATCCACTCGCCGGCTCTCCTCGCGAGAGAGCTTTACGCAGTCGCGTGCGCGTTGTCATGATGCGGAGATTCCGTACTCAAGTTTATGTTCTCTATGGCTTTTCGGCACAAAGCGATCCACGAATCGTAGGCGATGTCCCACGACTGATCGGGTGTCATGCCCAGACGTGGAAGAAAACCGATGAGGCACCCAGGTTCCACCTGCATGATCTCGCCGGGTCGGCCGCGAAATTCGCCGGGGCTCTTGGGTTCGGCCGGCTGAACCACCAGGAGCCGGACGGGGCCGTGCCGTCGTAGCGCGCGTGTCAATCGCTTCACAATGTCCGCGGTCAGCCCGGGAAAGGTATAGACGAGCACCTTCTCGCCAGCGGCGAGGTCGGCCAGGAAACGCCGGCGGAGATAGATGACGCGGCGGCGCATTCTCTCGTAGAGCTTTGCGGGGTCTATCTGGCCCTCGAACATAAAAGTGTGCATGCCGAAGTGCCACCGCCGATCGAGGAGATAGAACTCCTTGAAACCAGAAAGAAAAAGCTCGGTGTTTTCGATCTCTCCCATTCCAACGAGGTCGTAATCCAGCGCCGCGATCAGCTCCTCGGGCCAGACGATGTTCCATCGCAGCAGGCCAAGAGGTTCCGCCCCGAAACGCCGCTGAACCAGGCCGAACTCGCAACTCGCGCCGATGCTCTCGAAGCCCATCAGCAGGTCATAGACGTCCGCATCTTCGACTCGATCGATATCTGCCTTGACCGGCTTGCACGCGAGAGCAGCGTCGTGCTTGCCGTCGACGCTGCTGAGCAGCGCCGCGTAGTTCGCACGCCCGAGCAGGTCTCGTGCGCTCGGCATGTTGGGATGCCGGCGAACGAGCGTCTCCAGCATGGGGATCGCCCTGGACCAGTCCTCCCGGCCGAAGCTCAGCATGCATTCCGCCATCTGGAGACCTTTATGTCGAGGATGGCGTGCGCGGGCGGAGCCGACGACATGCTCCGCCTCGTCGAATTGTCCTAGGGAAACAAGGGCATTGACGTACCCTGCGATCCACATCGGGCGCGGACGTCGAACCTCGACCAAGGAACTCCAGTGCTCGTGCGCTTCTCTCCACGATCCCTGCTGCTCGGCCATGCGGGCAGCCTGGACCGCTATGCTGAAATCGCCTGGGAAACGCGCGAGTGCCTGCTCGATGACCTCGCCCGCCTGAACCAGACGACCGATCTTCTGGAGGCGCTGCGCATGCCAAAGATAGCAGATCGGCGCATCCGGTGCCGCGCGCCGAAGCAACTCGCACAGGCGGATTGCCGTATCGCCGTCCGCCGCCTCCGAGCGCCACCATCTATCCGGCGTCATCTCGAACAAACGGTCGAGCACATAGAGGACTTCGAGATACCTCCCCTTGCACGTGAGCAGACCGACGACCCACGTGATCGCTAGCAGGACCACATTGAACAAACTGCGCCACGCAAGTGGCTGAGGTGTCGCTGTCGAAGCATCGTTCAATATCGTTGCCTCACGCACGCGACACCAGACAACTCGATCAGCCGGCCCGACGTCAGCGATTTTCGATAAGACTTGCTTCAGGCTAATAAGCCCAACGGGCGGTGACAACTCTCATTTCCCAGCTCGATCTAATACTAAAGAAGTAGAGTCCTATCGACAAGGTTCGGATGCTCCCTTTGCGGCTCGCATCCACGTAGGGGCTGCCAACGCGACCTCGCCGCTCATTGCCTTCGCGCCCCCGCCGGTATAACCCGCCGCGACCGCCCTGGGCGGCTCTTTCATGCCGGAGCCAAGACCATCTTCATCACGCCCGCCTTCGCCCAGGCCGCCGGCGGTTCGCCCGACACCACGGCAACGGTCGTCCAGTACCTGACGCTGTTCGGCCCCATTCTCATCATCATGTACTTCATGGTGCTGCGACCGCAGCAGAAGCGTGCCAAGGAGCAGGCCGACCTCATCAAGAACATCCGTCGTGGCGACACCGTTGTGACCACCGGCGGGATCATCGCCAAGGTCACCAAGGCGACCGACGCGTCGGAGATCGAGGTCGAGATCGCGCCGAACGTCCGCATCCGCGTGTCGCGGCCGATGGTGACCGAGGTCCGTGCCAAGGGCGAGCCGGTGAAGGACGTCGCCGTCTGAGGCGAAACCTCGCCCGGGTTCGAACCGACCGATTGAAAGACCGATGCTGCGTTTCGCGCCCTGGAAGATCGTTTCCATCCTCGCCATGATCGCCTTGGCGGTGCTGATCATCGTGCCGAGCCTGCTGCCGGTCTCGACCCGCACCTCGCTCGACAAGGCGCTGCCGTCCTGGGCGCAGCCGAAAACGCTGACGCTGGGCCTCGACCTCCAGGGCGGCTCGCATCTGCTCCTCAAGGTCGATCGCGACGACGTGGTCAAGACCATGGTGGCGAACCTGCGCGACGATGTCCGTCGGATCCTGCGCGACGCCAAGGTCGCAGCGGCCGGCGGCATCCAGGCCCAGGCCAACGGCGTGCAGTTCCGCCTCGCCGATGCCGCCGACGACGGCAAGATCAAGGGGAAGCTACAGAACCTCGCCAGCCCGCAGGCCTCGGTCCTCGGCAACGGCGGCGCGGCCTCCTACGACCTCCAGGACGACGGCTCCGGTCCGATCCGGCTGACCCTCACCGATGCCGGCATCACCGACAAGATCCGTCGCGCGGTGGAGCAGTCGATCGAGGTCATCCGCCGCCGCGTCGACGCGCTCGGCACCACGGAGCCATCGATCCAGCGCGAGGGCAACGACCGCGTCTCGGTCGAAGTGCCGGGCCTGGCGGATCCGCAGCGGCTCATTGCGATCCTCGGCCAGACCGCCAAGCTCGAGTTCCGCATGGTCGCCGACCCCGGCGAGAGCCCGTCCGAGTTCGAGATGCTCGACCAGAGCGAGAACAAGGACAAGCTGCCGGTCAACAAGCGCATCCTCGTCGAGGGCGGCGACCTGACGGGGGCGACGCCCGGCTTCGACCAGCGCTCGGGCCAGCCGGTGGTGAACTTCCAGTTCAACATCCGCGGCGGTCAGCGCTTCGCCACCGTGACCAGCGAGAACGTCGGCAAGCCCTTCGCCATCGTGCTCGACAACAAGGTGATCTCGGCGCCGCGCATCAACGAGCCGATCACCGGCGGCTCCGGTCAGATCTCGGGCAACTTCACCGTCGAGCAGGCCAACGATCTCGCCATTCTGCTGCGCGCCGGCGCGCTGCCGGCCAAGCTGACCATCATCGAGCAGCAGACCGTCGGCCCGGGCCTGGGGCAGGATTCGATCAACGCCGGCAAGCTCGCCGCCTATGTCGGCGCCGGGCTGGTCTTCGCCTACATGCTGATCACCTACGGCACGTTCGGCATCTTCGCCAACATCGCGCTCGCCGTGCACATCAGCTTCATCTTCGCCGGCCTGGTCCTGCTCGGCGCCACGCTGACGCTGCCCGGCATCGCCGGCATCGTGCTGACGATCGGCATGGCGGTCGATTCCAACGTGCTGATCTACGAGCGCATCCGCGAGGAGAACCACGCCGGTCGCTCGATCATCCAGTCGCTCGACGCCGGCTTCAAGCGCGCCTTCGCCACCATCGTCGATTCCAACGTCACCATGTTCGTTGCCGCCGTGATCCTCTACTTCGCCGGCGCCGGCCCCGTGCGCGGCTTCGCCGTCTCCATGGGCCTCGGCATCCTGACCTCGATCGTCACCGCCGTGACCATGACGCGGATGATGATCGCGTTGTGGTACAGGTATCAGCGGCCGACGCAGCTACCCATTTGAGCGGCAAGGTGAATCCATGAAGCTCCTCCGCCTCGCACCGGAAAACACCAAGTTCGGCTTCATGCGCTTCCGGCGCGTGAGCTACCCGTTCTCGGCCGTACTCTCCATCGTCTCCGTGGTGCTGTTCCTCACCGTGGGCATGAACTTCGGCATCGACTTCGCCGGCGGCACGCTGATCGAGGTGCGCGCCAATTCCGGGCACGCCGATCTCTCGACGCTCCGCAAGGAGACCGAGAAGATGAACGTCGGGCCCGTCGGCGTGCAGGGCCTGGGCTCGCCGGCGGACGTCGCCATCCGGTTCGGCCTGCAGCCCGGCGGCGACGCGGCGCAGGAGGGCGCGGTCGCGCGCGTCAAGCAGGCGATCGGCGAGGGCTACAGCGTGCGCCAGACCTCCGTGGTCGGCCCGACCGTCTCGGGCGAGCTCGTGCAGTCCGGCACGCTCGGCGTCGTCATCTCGATCCTGGCGGTGCTCTGCTACCTCTGGTTCCGCTTCGAGTGGCAGTTCGCCGTCGGCGCCATCATCGCGACGATGCACGACCTGCTGCTGACGGTGGGCTTCTTCTCGATCACGCAGCTCGAGTTCAACACCACGTCCATCGCCGCGATCCTGACCATCGTCGGCTACAGCCTCAACGAGACCGTCGTGGTGCTCGACCGCATCCGCGAGATGATGCGCAAGTACCGCAAGATCTCGACCAACGAGCTGATCGACATCTCGGTCAACGCCGTGATCCCGCGCACCATCATGACGGCCACCACCGTGTTCCTCGCGCTGCTCTCGCTGGTGGTGTTCGGCGGCGAGGTGATCCGCTCGTTCTCGCTCGCCATGATGTTCGGCATCTTCGTGGCCACCTATTCCTCGATTTTCATCTGCTCGCCCATGCTGATCTACCTCGGCCTGCGGCCGGAGAAGATGGGCGAGCCGGTGGTGACGCCGAACTCGGCCAGCCCGGCGGAGGCCCGCGCCAAGGCGACGGCCTGAGTTGGCGGCCTGACTTGGCGGGAGCCGAGCCCCCGACCGGCCTGTCCGGCTCCGGCTTCCTGCCCGGGCAGCATGCGATCGAGGGCTACGGTGCCGGCGGCTTCCGCTTCGGCGACATGTCGCACCGCGGCTCGATCCTCGCGCTGCCATCTGGCATCTATGCCTGGGACGTCGTCACGCCGGACGATCTAACGACCGCCGCGTTCGCGCGCGTCTTCGAAGAGGCTCGGGCGGAGCAGGGCGCCATAGAACTGCTGCTGATCGGCACGGGCACGCGTATGCTGCCGATGTTCGACCTGCGCGGCGCGCTGCGCGCCGCCGGCATTCCCGCCGACCCGATGGCCACGGCCGCCGCCGCCCGCACCTATTCGATCCTGCTCGGAGAGAAGCGCCGCGTCGCTGCCGCGCTGCTCGCGGTGGCGTGATGGATGGCGACGCGCTCGCATCCTCCTACACCCACTGCTTCGACGTCCTGCGCGAGGGCGACCGCGACCTCTGGCTCGCCAGCCTGTTCTGGCCGGCCGAGGCGCGGCCGCACGCCCACGCGATCCTCGCCTTCGGCCTCGAGATCGCCAGGGTGCGCGACGTCGTCAGCGAGCCTACGCTGGGCGAGATCCGCTACCAGTTCTGGCGCGACCTCCTCGCCAACGACGCCGCCGGCGGCCATCCCGTGGCGGAGGCGCTGCTCGACACGGTGCGCCGCTTCAACCTCGACGTGTCGCGCCTGCAGGCGCTGATCGAGGCGCGCGGCTTCGACCTCTACGACGACCCGATGCCGAGCGAGGCCGGGCTGGAGAACTACCTGCGCGACACGACGGCGGTGCTGTTCGAGGCGATCGCGCGCGTGCTGGCACCCGGTCGCCTGCCGCCGCCCTGCGTCGATGCCGCCGGCCGCGCCTACGGCCTCGTCGGCGTGCTGCGCGACCTCCCGTTTCAGGTCATGCGCGGCCAGCTCTACCTGCCGCTGGACCTTCTGGAGCGGCTGCAAGTGTCGCCGGACCTCGTGCTCGCGCACCGCAACTCGCCCGGGCTCGGGCTGGTGCTGCAGACGCTGCGCGCCCGCGTGCGCCTGCATCTCAACGAAATGCGCGAAAGCCTGATCGGCGCCGGCGCCGCCCGCGCCGCCTGCCTTCCGGCGATGCTGTGCGAGCCCTACCTGCGCCGGATGGAGGCGCCGGGGCTCGACCCGTTCGCGACACCGATCGAGCTGGCACCGTGGCGGCGGCAATGGGCGCTCTGGCGCGGGGCGCGCCGACTTTAGGTCGGCCACATGCTCGCGATCGACGCTGGAAAAAAACCGCTCGACGACCTCGCGGGTTTAGGTATTCTCACCTTAAGGTGATTTTACCAAAGCTGTGAAGTTCGGATGCCTCTCTCCCTGTTGCATGCCGCCGAGAACCAGCGTTCAGCATCCTGGGCGGTTGCGCTTACCGACACTGGCCTGGTCTGCGGCGCGGGCTCGGTCCTCGCGAGAATGACCGGCAGCCCGATGCGTTTGGCACTCGATGGCGACCGAGACCGCCTCCTGGCGATGCTTTCGGTCGTGGCCGGCGAGTCGCTGCCGGCCGCCGAAATCCTTTCCCATGTCGAAGCCGCATCGGCGCACTGGCAACGCGGCGACAAGGCCCTGGCCAATCTGCGCCTGGTCTTCGCCAAGCTGCCGCGTCCCGGCGATCCCGCCGCGGTCGAGCGGCTCGCGCTGACCGAACGACTCCTCGACGATGGCTTGGCACCCGGCAGCCTGATGAAGGCGCTGTGGCCGCAGCCAGCCGCATACAAGGCGGTCGCGTGAAAGCCTTTAAATTCTTGAGGGATAAATCGCCAAAGTAGGGACGGTCATCATTCAAGTGAATGAATGGATAATGTCCGAGGGTGGCCCGCTCATCATCATCAATCTTGAGGCGGCTTCTGATTGGGGTGGCGCATTGGCTCTCAAGTCGGCTGAACCTCGGTTCTCGAACGACTACGAGAAAGCCTGCGAGATCAAGACGTATCTTGCTGAGACCCAGGTGAAAAACACTTTCGCGCTTCTTTTGAGCGATGCCCCGCTCGACACATGCTTTTGGCGGGACGATCGAGGCACAACGTATCTTGTCAGGGTATGGTACTGTCAGCCGGATTTCGATGTCGATCAAACGATGAAGAATTGTCCTTCTTGTTTGTTCGAGGATGCTGTCGAGGTCTTAACTTACAACGTTAACTCCTCCGACTTCATCATGTTCGATTCCGCGGAGCCTGGGGATGATCCGGACAAAAAGTTCGTCTTCGCTCAGCTAAGAAAGGGAGCCTACCGCATCCTCACACAAACCTACGAGCCGGATGCCGAGACATCGCTGGTCTTGCACCGCTTCGATTGGCTGACCCCCTAGCCATCGACCATTGCCTTGCCCCGCCGCCACCTTCCTCTAAAAGCACGCCCATGACCCAGTCCGAAACGGGCGTCGACTATTCGAAGACGCTCTTCCTGCCCAAGACCGCCTTCCCGATGCGCGCCGGCCTCCCGAAGAAGGAGCCGGAGCTGCTCGCGCGCTGGGCGGCCATCGACCTGCAGGGCCGGATGCGCGCAGCGGGGCGCGGGCGGCCGAAGTTC
>CAZZWW010000036.1:0-13973 GCA_964657815.1 Vulcanimicrobiota bacterium
GAGATCGAGGCGATGACCAACCCGAACAGCAGGATCGTCCAGCCGTGCAGGTCGAGGCCCGCCTTGCGCAGGGCGAACAATTCGAACAACCCGGCCAGCGCGATCGTCGGAATGCCGAGCAGGAACGAGAAGCGCGCCGCCTCGTCGCGCTGCATGCCGCGGAACAGGGCGGCGGTCAGCGTCGAGCCGGAGCGCGACACGCCGGGGATCAGCGCGCCGACCTGCGCGACGCCGACGACGAGCGCATCCTTCAACGTGACGTGGTCGATCGTCCGCGTGTGCCGCGCCATGCGCTCGGCCAGCGCCAGCAGGACGCCCATGACGAGGCACGAAAGGCCGATGACCGTGAGGGTTCGCAGCGGCGAACCGCAGGCGTTGAGCTTGGATTTCAACAGCAGGCCGAACACGGAAATCGGGATCGTCGCGAGGATGATCCAGACGAAGAAGCGGAAATTCCAGTCGGCGAAATCGCGCCGCTTCACGGCGGCGATCGTGCCGACGGCGAGGCCGCGCACGTCGGCCCAGAAATAGCTCACCACGGCGGCGAGCGCGGCGAGCTGCATGGCGGCGGAGAAGGCCGAGCCCGGGTCCTGCCAGCCGAGCAGGGCCGGCACGATGCGCATGTGCGCGGTCGACGAGATCGGCAGCAGCTCGGTGATGCCCTGGACGATGCCGAGGAACCCGACCTTCAGGAAACCGAGCCCGACGAACCCCGTATCGAGCCCCGACGTGCAGGCATCCGACATCGCCACCCCACCGTTTCTTGCCGAGCGCGGTCGATTCGCGCGGGATCTCTGCATCTCAGGTTCGTCGGGGGAGCGCAACGCGGGGCGGCGGGCCCGGGGGGCTTACCCACGGCGAGAGCGGCGGAGGCGGCCTTGTGTCGGGCGGCAGCGTGCCACAACGGCACGCGCGGAACCTGCCATCTTCATGATCCGAACGGTCCCGGAACGAACCACGCCCGAATCGCGGCGACATCGAACTCCCGATTCGTTCCTACGGCTTCTTCGAGACGTCCTTCGAGGCCTCGGGCTCGGGTGCCTGCATCGAGGCGAGCTTGGCGCGGCCGGTGGAGGCAGGGCGGTTCGCCAGCCAGACCTTCAACGCCGCGTCGAACGCGACGAGGGCAGCCGCGCGCTTGCCTTCGACCGCGAGGACCTCGCCGCGGATTTCGTCGCCAGCCTCGTCCTTCGGCAGCTTGAAAAGTCGGCGTGACGCTGCTTCGTCTCGGCAAGGGAGCAAGGCCATGACAGCGATCGCGGACAGCAACGGGAGACGGCCGCGGCGCGGGTTCGTCGCGCTGTCGGTGTCGCTGTTCGAGCGCTGGATGCCCGACCCGTTCGTGATCGCCATCGCGCTCACCTTCGCCACCGGCCTCGCCGCCTTCGCGCTGGCGCCGGGTGGGCGGCCCGACGTGATCGTCGCCTCGTGGTACGCCGGCACCTTCGACATTCTCGCCTTCGCCTTCCAGATGGTGCTGATCCTGGTCACAGGCCACGCGTTGGCGAGCGCGCCGCCGGTGCTGCGCGCGCTGCGCGGCCTGGTCTCGCTGGCCAAGACCGCCAACCAGGCGGTGGTGCTGACCTTCCTGGTCTGCGCGCTGGCGTCGTTCCTGAACTGGGGCTTCGGGCTCGTCGTCGCCGCGATCTTCTCGCGCGAGGTGGCGCGCCGCATGAAGGTCGATTTCGGCTGGATCGTCGCCGCCGCCTATTCCGGCTGGGTGGTGTGGGCGACGGGCTTCTCCTCCTCGATCGCGCTGACCCAGGCCTCCAAGGGCAACAAGCTCAACATCATCGAGAAGGTGACGGGGAAAGTGACGCCGTTCGGCGACATGGTGTTCCAGCCCTACAACCTCGTCGCCACGCTGCTCATCGTGGTCTGCGTGCCGATCGCCTTCGTGCTGATCCGCCCGCGCGACGAGGACGTCATCGCCTACGAGCCGCCGCCGGAAGCGCCGGCCGCGCCCAAGGTCCTGCGTGGCGGCGCGGATGCGCCGGCACGCCGGTTCGAGCGTTGGCCGCTCTGGGCCTGGGCCTTCAGTCTCGCCGGCCTGGTCACGCTGGCGGTCGCCTGGATCGCCAAGGGCCCGACCATCGACGTCAACACGGTGATCTGGGTGTTCCTGATGCTCGGCGTCGGCCTGCACGGCTCGGCCGTGGCCTATTACGGCGCGATCAACGAGGCGGCCAAGCAGGTCGGCTCGATGATCCTGCTCTACCCGATCTACGGCGGCATCATGGGGATCCTCAACGGCACCGGGCTCGCCGGCGTGATCTCCAAGGCCTTTGTCGTCGTGGCCAGCGCCCACACGCTGCCGCTCTGGTCCTTCGTCTGCTCGCTCTTCGTCACCTTCCTGGTGCCCTCGGGCGGCGGGCACTGGGCGGTGCAGGGGCCGTTCGTGATCCCCGCGGCGGTGCAGCTCGGCGCCTCGCCGGCCTCGACCGCGATGGCGGTCGCCGCCGGCGAGAACGTCGCCTACATGCTGCAGCCGTTCTTCGCCTTGCCGGTGGTCGCCATTGCCGGCATCGGAATCCAGAGGGTCATGGGCTACACGGCCGTCACCTTCCTGGTTTCGGGCGTGATCTGGCTCGGCGCGATCCTCTTGCTGATGTGAGGATCGGCCGTGCTAAGGCGCGGCGATGACCACCTCGTTTCCTGCCGTCTTCGGCCATCCGCCCGCCGCGCTCGTCGAAGTCCCGGATGGGGCGACGCAGCTCTCGCCGCTGGTTCCGGGTTCGACTCCGCTGGAGGAGCTCGCGGCCGGGACATTGGCGAGCCTAGCCATGCTCGCGGTGCCCAACACCGTCGAGCGGCGCCACGATCTCGCGCTGGCGCTGCGGGCCCTCTCACCCCGCGCCCCCTTCACGATCCTCGCGCCCAAGGGCGCCGGGGGATCCCGCCTCTCGAGCGAGCTGGAAGGCTTCGGCTGCACCGTCGACGACCGCCCCAAGGCGCATCACCGCATCTGCGTCGGCCTGCGGCCGGACACGCTACGGGGCATCGACGAGGCCGTCGCCGCCGGCGCACCGCGCCTCGAGGCCGGCCTCGGCCTGTGGACCCAGCCGGGCGTGTTCAGCTGGGACCGGCTCGATCCCGGCACCGCTCTGCTGATGGAGGCGCTGCCGCGGCTCTCGGGCAAGGGCGCGGACCTGGGCTGCGGCGTCGGCGTGCTGGCGCATCCCGTGCTCGCCTCCGACGCGGTGACCGAGCTGACGCTGATCGACATCGACCGTCGCGCGATGGAGGCGGCCCGCCGCAACGCCGCCGACCCGCGTGCCCGCCACGTCTGTGCGGATGCCCGCACCGCCCCGCTGGAGCGGCTCGACTTCGTGGTGATGAACCCGCCGTTCCACGCCGCCGGCGAGGAGGACAAGGGGCTCGGCCTCGCCTTCATCCGCAAGGCCGCCGCAAGCCTGCGGACCGGCGGCCATCTCTGGATGGTCGCCAACAAGCACCTCCCCTACGAAGTCGCGCTGAAGGCGGCGTTCAAGCGGGTGACGCCGCTCGCCGAGGCGAACGGCTTCAAGGTCCTGCTGGCGGTGAAGTAGGCTCGCGCCTCCGCGAACGCCTATTTCAAGGACGTCTTGGCCTCGAGCTCGCCGATGTGCCGCTGAACGATCTTGTAGGTCTCGGCGGCGAAGGCCTTCAGCATCGGGTTCGAACCCTCCTTCGACTCCTTGAGGAAGGCGGCGCCGTCGCCGGCATGGACCTTCTTCATGTCGGACAGGTACTTGGCGTCGAAGGCGGCGCCCGAGAGCGTGCCGATCTTGTCGTACTGCGCCTGGAACTCCGGCGTCAGCTTGTCCGGCACGGGGATGCCGGCGTCCTTGGCGGCCGCCTTCAGCTTGTCGCCGACGAGTTCGTGATCGTGCACCTCGGTGTTGCCCTGGTCCTTGATGTCCTGCGTCGAGCCCTTGGTTTCGGCGAGCTTGCCGATCATGACTTCGTACATGCCGCCGGGGCCGACGGTGTCGACGAAGGTCTTGTCCTGCGCCGATGGCGCGGCGGCGTGGGCGAGCGAGACCGCGGCGAGCACGGCGGCGGCGGCGAGGACGGCATTCTTCATGGGCGAACTCCTGTGTTGCGCTGCGACAATGCCGAGCGGCGCCACAAGATGCCTCGCGTCCGATCAAATGAAGCGGCGCTACTCCGAAGTGCCGGCCGTGTCTTCCGGCAGGGCCCCTTCGCGGAAGTACGGCTCGACCTTGCCCTTGAGCTTGATCGTCATCTGCTCGCCCTTGCGCGTCTTGGCGTTGCCGGCGGCGAGCCGCACCCAGCCTTCGCTCACGCAATATTCTTCGACATTGGTCTTCTCGACGCCCTCGAACTTCACGCCGATGCCGCGCTCGAGCAGCGCCTCGTCGTAGAACGGGCTTTTGGGGCTGACGGCGAGGCGGTCGGGGGGCGTGTCGGTCATGGCAGGGTTCGCGGCGGGACGAGGTGCGCCGTCCTAGGCGAAGGCGGCTTCCTTCGCAATCGTCGGATGGCGCGTGCTTGCCGGACCGGGTCCCGATCCTGTATGACACCATTTGGCCCGGCAGCGGGCATTCCCGTGCCGCGACTGCGGACGGGCTTTTCGTGCCCGAAGAAGGACCTGATGACCGAGCTTGCCAAGATGGAGATCGCGAGGAGCGAGCGTGGCGCCGAGAAACGCGTCGACGCCTTCATGGCCGGCTGCCCGGTGCACGCGCTCCGCGCCAAGCTGAAGGACGCCGGCCTGCGCCCCACGCGTCAGCGCATGGCGCTGGGCCTGCTGTTGTTCGCCAAGGGCGATCGCCACCTGACCGCCGAGAAGCTCTACGAGGAAGCCCAGGAGTTGCGCGTCCCCGTCTCGCTGGCGACGGTCTACAACGGCCTGCACGTCTTCACCGAGGCCGGTTTGCTGCGTGAGGTCGCGGTCGACGGCACCAAGGTGTACTACGATACCAACGTCACCGATCATCACCACTTCCTGCTCGAGGGCACGAACCAGCTGATCGACATCCCGGCGCTGTCGATCGACCGCAGCGTGGTGCCCGTCCTGCCCGAGGGCATGGAGATCGCCGCGATCGACGTCGTGGTGAGGCTGCGCCCGTCCAAGGGCGGCACATCGATCAGCTGACCTCGCGGCTCCGTCGCTTCGGCCGTTCGGCGCGACTGTCGCGACGCCACTTTCGCGTCGTCAAGGTAGCCTCTCGGTGGCGATTGTGCGGCAGCCGCCGCCGGCGTAGTCTCCGCGCAAACAACCCGGAGGGAACGTCATGACCACGGATGGCACAGCGCGCGCCCCTCGCGAGCGGTCGAACGAAGTGCGGGCTTCCGCGCCCGCGAAGCCGAACCCCACGCCGCTCCAGCAGTCGCCGGCAGCCGGCGCCCACGCCGCCAGTCATCTGATCAACGAGGACGCCACGCCCGGCGCCGGCGCCTTGCCGAGCCACGCGCATCGCTCCGGCAAGGAAGTCGACGGCGGCGCGGGCTGACAACCGGCGACCCGCTCGAGAAGCGGCCCCTGATCCGCGGTTCGCGAACCCGGAACCGGTGTTCCTCGCTCTCACCATCGAAAGCCGCAGGTTTTCCGGTTCCGGATTCGTTTGCGGCCCCTCCGCTCCGGAACGACGCGTCCTCCGAGGCGAGCGGCGCATCAATTGCACGAAACGCGTCCCCTGGTTTAAGCAACGACGGAGCGCCTGCATGTCCGCTGCTACTCTCAAAGCCGCCGTCTTCGTCGCGCTTTGCCTCGCCCCGCTCGCCGCTTCGGCCCAGACCTCGGATGAGAGCGGCAAATCCGAGCGCGGCATGCCGGAAAAGACGGGCGCGACCGACGGCAAGAGCGAGCGCGCCATGCCCAGCCAGACCAAGGAGACCGGCACGCCGCCCGCCTCGGCCGAGCGCGCGATGCCCGCGCCCGAGAAGAAGTGACGCCTACCCGACCTGGACCTGGCAGGCGTCGCAGCAGAACACCCTGCGTGTCGCCATCGCGAACTGCCGGATCGGCCCGTCGCAGCGCGGGCAGGTCTTCTTCTTGAAGATGTTGGTGCGCGCGCCGTAGCGGCCTTTGCCGCGTTTCGTGCCGCCCTCGGCACCGTCCACCGTGAGGATCGCGCGCTCGGCGACGCCGATCCTCAGCAAGGCCGCCGAGTCCGCCCAGAGCGCGTCGAACTGCTCGCGGCCGAGCGCCTTGCCGGGCGTCGACGGGTGGATGCGCTGCCGCCACAGGATCTCGGTGCGGTAGATGTTGCCGAGCCCGCTCATCACCGCCTGGTCCATCACCAGCTGGCCGATCGGCGCGCGGCTCCTCGCGATCTTGGCCCAGGCACGATCGGGCTCGGCGTCGTCGCGCAGCACGTCGGGGCCGATGCGCCCCATCAGCGTCTCGACCTGCGGCTTGTCGAGCACCTCGCACTGGTTGGGCCCGTTGCAATCGACGCAATGGGTCGGGCTCTCCAGGCGCACGCGCACCAGCCCGCGCGGCTCGGGCGCGGGCAGCGCCACGCTGCGGAACTTCCCGAACAGGCCGAGGTGGATGTGCAGCGTGTCGCCGCCGGCGAAGCGGTAGAACAGGTGCTTGCCGCAGGCCTCGACGCTCATGCAGCGGCGGCCGTCGAGCAGCGCGGCGCCCTCGAGAAAGCGGCCCTGTGGCGAGGACACCTGCAGCACCTTGCGCTTGAGCATGGGCGTCTGGTCGAGCGCCTGGCGATGGATGGAATGGCCTTCGGGCACCTGGAGTCTCGGCAAGCGGGCGGAGCCGCATGTCACGAAAGCGCCGGCCGGGCCAGCGCGACGGTGACGCGGGCGCGGTGCGAGGCCTTCGTGAAAAGCCGAGGCCGGACGGCAACCCGCCCGACGCCCGCTCATTCCTGGAAAGGAGGAACGCCGATGTCGAAGATGCTGATCCCGTTTGCCGCCTTGGCGGCTCTGACCGTCGTCGCCCAGGCCCAGGCCCCCGACGCGAAGCCCGCACCAGGCGACAGCGCCAAGCCGGCCGGCGGCGACACCGCCAACCAGGACACCTACAAGACGAAGGACGGCGGCATGTACCAGCCGCCGGCGCAACGGCCGGCCTCGCCGGCGATGGACACCAAGACCTACGGGCGGACCTGAGCGTCTAGCGTTCCGCCGGGCAACTGTGGCCGTTGAACATCTCCAGCTTGGAGCAATTGTTCATGCAGCCGTAGCCTTTGACGCGGTCGCGGATGCCGGGATCGACGGCGGCCTTCGCGCGGGCGATGCACGCCTCGGTGCAGGTCCTGATGCGCTCCTGCAGGACGCGGACGCAGGCGTCGTCGGCCTGCGCCGGGTTTGCGAGGGAGACGAGCGCGGCGATCAGGGCCACGCGCACCATGGTCAGGAGGGCTGCTGTCCGGCGGGGGCGCCGGTCTTGGCGATCTCGGCCATGCGGGCCTGGTAGAGCGCGGCGAAGTCGATCGGATCGACGTAGAGCGGCGGGAAGCCGCCGCCGCGCACGGCCTCGGCGATGATCTGGCGCGCGAAGGGGAACAGCAGGCGCGGGCATTCGATCATGACGATCGGGTGCCTCTGCTCTTCCGGGATGTTCAGCAGGCGGAAGATGCCGGCGTAGTCGAGCTCGAACTTGAACAGCGTGTCGGCGCCCTCGCCGGCCGAACCTTCGAGCATGATGTTCACCTCGAACTCCGTCTCCGCCAGCTGCTTGGCGTTGACGTTGACGTTGATCGAGATGTTGGGCGCCTTCTCCTGCGGCCCGAGCGAACGCGGCGCGTTGGGGTTCTCGAAGGAGAAGTCCTTGATGAACTGGACAAGGGCGTTGAGGGACGGCTGCCCGTCGGGCGCGCCCACCGGTCCTGCCGCGTTGCCGTTCGCCTCAGCCATCGTCGGTCCTTCCCGCTCGTCGTCTTATGGTCGTGGCGGCCCGGCTAACATGCCGGGCTGCCCGCCACAAGGTAGCGGCACGGCCGACGCCGCTCGCCCGATGCCGAAGCAAAAAGGCCGACATCGTGGTCCGCGCACCCGCCTGACAGACGGTGCAAGCTCATCGATGGGAGGCGTGCGCCTGGTGGTGGCGATGATGCGGCCGGTTGGGGCGATGGAAGCCGCTGCCGTGCCGGCGCATCTGCGGCGCGTTGAAGCTGAGCGCGCCGGAGCTCTGCGGCTTGATTTGCGCGAGCGCCGGAGATGCGAGGAGCGCGGCGAGAACGGCGCTGGAGACGAAGCGCACGAGGCGTGACATGGCATGGTTCCGACGGTGCCGGCGAACGCGCGACCGCCGCAAGATGTCCCGCCCCTTTCGTGACAAAGCGTGTCGGCCACCAAAAGGGCCCGGCGCAGGCCGAGCCCCTTCCATCCACCGGTCTTATTCCGCCGCGATACGCTGCGGCTCCAAGCCGATGCCCTTGGCCACCGCGGCCCCGAAGTCGGGATGGATCTTGTACCAGTGGCGCAGCATGCGCTCCTGGATCGGTCGCGGGTCCTCGATCCCCATGTTGGGGTTGGTCATCGACCCGACGATGTTCTCGACGAGGTGGGCGCGCCCGGTGTCGTCGAGCACCTTCTCCCAGAAGGCGCGGGGCTGGCCGTAATAGTCCTCGTCGTCGTTCTTGTAATCGTAGCGCGCGGCGTTGCCGTCGATGCGCAGCGGCGGCTCCTGAACGGCACGATCCTCGACGGGACCGCCGAACGAATTCGGCTCGTAATCGACCTCGCCGCCGTCATTGCCGTCGACCCGCATCACCCCGTCCCGATGGTAGGTGTGAGACTTGGCGGCCTTGGGCCGGTTGACCGGGATCTGGTCGTAGTTCGCGCCCCCGAGCCGGTAGCGATGCGCATCGGCATAGCTGAGCACGCGGTTCTGCAGCACCTTGTCCGGCGAGAAGCCGATGCCGGGCACCAGGTTCGAGGGCTCGAACGAGGCCTGCTCGACCTCGGCGAAATAGTTCTTCACGTTGCGGTTGAGCTCCACCACGCCGACGTCCTGCAGGGGATAGTCGGCGTGCGGCCAGGTCTTGGTCAGGTCGAAGGGATGGATGCGGTAGGTCTCGGCATCCGTCTCCGGCATGACCTGGATCTTCAGGGTCCACTTCGGATTGTCGCCGCGCTTGATCGCCTGCAGCAGGTCCTCGGCGGAATAGTCCGGATGCTGCCCGGTCATCTTCGCCGCCTCGTCGTCGGTGAAGTTCTCGATGCCCTGCTGGCTGATGAAGTGGAACTTGACCCAGCTGCGCTCGCCCGCCTCGTTCCAGAACGAGAAGGTGTGCGAGCCGTAACCGTGCATGAAGCGCGCGGATTTCGGCGTGCCGCGATCGCTGTAGAGGAACATGACCTGGTGCAGCGCCTCGGGCGAGAGGCTCCAGTAGTCCCAGCGGCGCCAGTGCGGCTTGAGGTGGGTGCCGGGATCGCGCTTCTGGGTGCGGATGAAGTCGGAGAACTTCAGCGGGTCGCGGATGAAGAAGATCGGCGTGTTGTTGCCGACCATGTCCCAGTTGCCGTCCTCGGTGTAGAACTTGAGGGCGAAGCCGCGCGGGTCGCGCGCCGTGTCGGCCGAGCCGGACTCGCCGCCCACGGTCGAGAAGCGGGCGAACATCTCGGTTTCCTTGCCCACCTTGTCGAAGAGCTTGGCGCAGGTGAGGTGGCTGATGTCGTGGGTCACCGTGAACGTGCCGTAGGCGCCGTAGCCCTTGGCGTGCACCACGCGCTCGGGAATGCGCTCGCGGTTGAAGTGCGCCATCTTCTCGATGAGGTGGTAGTCCTGCATCAGCATCGGCCCGCGCGGGCCGGCGGTCAGCGAGTTCTGGTTGTTCTCGACGGGACGCCCGAAGGCGGTGGTGAGGATTGGCCGGTCGGCCATGCTCGGTCCTTTCGTTCGAGGAAAGCGGCCCGTAGAACGAACTTTTGTGAGGTTGGTTGCCGGCCTGGGGCCCTTCGATCCAGGCTGGTCACGGACGCGCGTGCGGTTCGGGCTTTCGACATGCTCATCGTCTTGGCCTGATCTTTGACGCCAGACATGCGCCAGCTTTTGCACGTCGCGACGATCTGGGAACGAGGGCGCAAGCGGGCGGAGATGTCGCTCGAGGCGGCGCCCATCGTCATGGCTTGGCCGGACACGTGCCCCTTCAAGCACGACGACTTGCTTTCCCCCGACGTCGACGCCGCGCTCACCAAGCTCGCGGCGGCACGCGACACGCCGCGCCCTTGATCGGCCCGGACGGCGCGGCTACGAGCCCCCATGCCTCCGCTGCCTGAAAGGTCCCGCATGCGCGTTCCCGCCTCGCCCGCCGACGCCGCCGCGCACGCCGATCCCTCGCTGGGCGCCCTGCCCGAGTGGAACCTCGCCGACCTCTATCCCGGCATGGACTCACCCGCCTACGCCGACGACCTCGCTACGGTGGCGCGCGAGTGCAAGGCCTTCGCCGCCGACACCAAGGGCCGCCTCGAAGCCCTGGCCCGGGACGGCGGCCTGCTCGAGGCGGTGAAGCGCTACGAGGCGATCGACGACCGGCTCGGCCGCATCATGAGCTACGCCGGCCTGGTCTATTCCGGCGACACCACCGATCCCGCCAACGCCAAGTTCTACGGCGACGCGCAGGACAAGGTGACGGCCGCCGCCACCGACCTGCTGTTCTTCCAGCTCGAGCTGAACCGCCTCGACGACGCGCTGCTCGATGCCGCCGGCGCCGGTGAACTCGCGCACTACAGGCCCTGGCTCGACGACATCCGCAAGGACAAGCCGTTCCAGCTCGACGACAAGATCGAGCAGCTCTTCCTGGAGAAGTCGGCCACCGGTGCCTCGGCCTGGAACCGGCTGTTCGACGAGACGCTCGCCGCGCTGCGCTTCACCGTCGATGGCCAGGAGCTGTCGCTGGAGCCGACCTTGTCGCTGCTGCAGGACGAGCACGCCAAGACCCGCGAGAAGGCGGCCAACGGCCTGGCCGCGGGGCTCAAGACCAACCTGCGCACTTTCGCTTTGGTCACCAACGTGCTGGCCAAGGACAAGGAGATCTCCGACCGCTGGCGCGGCTTCTCCGACATCGCCGACTCGCGTCACCTGTCGAACCGCGTCGAGCGCGAGGTGGTCGACGCGCTGGTCGAGGCGGTCACGGCGGCCTACCCGCGGCTGTCGCATCGCTACTACAGGCTCAAGGCCCGGTGGTTCGGCGTCGAAAGCATGCCGCATTGGGACCGCAACGCGCCGCTGCCCGACGTCCCCACGCGCAACGTGCCCTGGATCGAGGCGCGAACGACGGTGCTCGACGCCTACCACGGCTTCTCGCCGGAGATGGCCGGCATCGCGCGGCGCTTCTTCGACGAGCGCTGGATCGACGCGCCGACGCGGCCGGGCAAGGCGCCGGGCGCCTTCGCCCACCCCACCGTGCCCTCGGCCCACCCCTACGTGCTGCTGAACTACCAGGGCAAGCCGCGCGACGTGATGACCCTGGCCCACGAGCTGGGCCACGGCGTGCACCAGGTGCTGGCCGGCCCGCAGGGCGCGCTGATGGCGCCGACGCCGCTCACCCTGGCCGAGACGGCGAGCGTGTTCGGCGAGATGCTGACCTTCCGCGCCCTGCTCGAGCGCACCGCCTCGAAGGCCGAGCGCCGGGTGATGCTGGCGGGCAAGGTCGAGGACATGATCAACACGGTGGTGCGCCAGATCGCGTTCTACACCTTCGAGCGGCGCCTCCACGCCGCGCGGCGCGAAGGCGAGCTGACGGCCGACCGCATCTCCGAGATCTGGATGAGCGTGCAGTCCGAGAGCCTCGGGCCGGCGATCCGGCTGATGCCGGGCTACGAGACCTACTGGGCCTACATCCCGCACTTCATCCATTCGCCGTTCTACGTCTACGCCTACGCCTTCGGCGACTGCCTGGTGAACTCGCTCTACGGCGTCTTCGAGCGCGCACAGGACGGCTTCGCCGAGCGCTACCTCGCGATGCTTTCGGCCGGCGGCACCAAGCACCATTCGGAGCTGCTTGCGCCCTTCGGTTTGGATGCCACCGATCCCGGCTTCTGGCAGATCGGCCTCGGCATGATCGAGGGGATGATCGCCGAGCTCGAGGCAATGGAAGCGTGATCGGCGTCACGCCACGCCGAGGAGGTGGATCAGCCCGAAGCTGATCAGGCCGAGCACGACGAGCGAGGCGGTGACGGCGCCCGTCACCCGCAGCCCGGCGCGCGCCACGACGCGGATGTCGACCCCCAGGCCGAGCGCGGCCATGGAGATCGTGGTCAGCAGGTTGGCGACCACCGCCGTCGGACCCACGACGGACATCGGGATCAGGCCGGCCGTGCGCGCGCCGGCGACGATCAGGAAGCCGACGATGAACCAGGGCACGAGCTGGTGCAGCGCCGGCCTGCCGGGTTTCGGGCGATCGCCCGTCGTCATCGCCGGCGCGGGCTCGTCGGTCTCCTCGCGGAGGTTCGAGGCGACGAGCGACATCAGCAGCACGACCGGCCCGAGCATCAGGACGCGGACGAGCTTGACGACGGTGCCGACCTGGTTGCTGAGGGCGCCGATCGGCAGCGTGGCGGCGAGGACCTGCGGCACGGCGTAGACGGTCAGGCCGGCCAGCACGCCGTATTGCGTCAGCGACATCCGCAGCAGCGGCACGAGCAGCGGCAGCACCAGGACCACGACGACGCCGAGCACCGCGGTGAAGGCGATGGACGAGGCCACGTCCTCGCCGTCGGCGCCGATGACCGGGGCCACGGCGGCGATCGCCGAATTGCCGCAGATCGAGTTGCCGCAGGCGACGAGGATCGCCATGCGCCGCGGCAGGCCGACGGCCCGGCCGATGGCATAGCTCGCCACGATGGCCACGACGACGACGACGGCGATGCCGAAGAGCAGCGCCGGCCCGATGGCGAGCACGGCGCGGATGCTCACCGAGGCGCCGAGGAGCACCACGGCGATTTCGAGCAGCGTCTTGGCGCTGAACTCGAGGCCGCGGTGCCAAAGGCGGGCGGGCGTCCAGGCGGTGCGGATCGCGACGCCGAGCAGGATGGCGAAGACCAGCGCCTCCAGCCAGGGGCGACCGACGAGGCGGACCTCGACCGCCTCGCAGAGATAGGCGGCCGCGGTGACGAGGACGCAGAGGCCGATCCCCGGGAGCAACGGCGCCCGGGAGGGGACGAGGGGAGCGATGGGGGCTTGGGTCTGGGCCGGCATGGCCGCTGTGTTGCGCCTTGCAAACCGTTCGGTCTATCTCATAGTTCAGCACGTTCCGTTCGATCAGGATTGACGATCGTGACCTTGGACCAGCTTCGCGTGTTCGTCGCCGTCGCCGAACGCGAGCACCTGACCCGGGCGGCCGAAGCCCTGAACCTGACGCCCTCGGCGGTCAGCGCGGCGATCCATGCCCTGGAGGCCCGCTACGGCGTGCGCCTGTTCGATCGGGTCGGACGCCGCATCGAGTTGAGCCAGGCGGGGCGGACGTTTCTCGTCGAGGCGAAGGCGACGCAACGGAGCGCGCGGCTCAGCGAACTGGCCCTGATCGAGCTCGGCGGCCTCCGTCGCGGCAGGTTGACGATCCAGGCCAGCCAGACGATCGCCAGCTATTGGCTGCCGCCGTTCCTCGTCGCCTACCGCGCCGCTCATCCCGACATCGCTCTGGTGCTGCACGAGGGCAATTCGGCCGATGTCGCGAGAGCCGTCGTCGACGGCACGGCCGACCTGGGCTTCGCGGAAGGCGACATCGACGACGCGGCCCTGGGCGTCGTCCCCGTGGCCCGCGACCGCATGGTCGTCGTCGGCGCGCCAGATCACCCCCTGGCGTGCAAGCGGGAGGTGGCGCCCCGTGATCTGGCCGAGGCGAGCTGGATCCTCCGCGAGACGGGGTCCGGCACGCGCTCGGTCTTCGAGGCGGCCCTGCGGACGCGCGGGATCGATCCCGAGACCCTGCTCATCCGGCTCGAATTGCCCACCAACGAAGCCGCCTGCGTGGCGGTCCGCGTCAGCAATCATCTGACCGTGGTGTCGGACCTCGTGGCGCGGCCCCATGTCGAGGCCGGACGCCTGGCGCCGGTCG
>CAZZWW010000037.1:0-13962 GCA_964657815.1 Vulcanimicrobiota bacterium
GTCGTGCCGCGCATGGACTGGTCGGCCTGGCCGGGGCCGCAGGGCGGCCTGCTTGCGGCCGTGGAGATGTGCAACAACAACGGCACCTGCCGGAAATTCGACGCCGGCTCGATGTGCCCGTCCTACCGCGTCACCCGCGACGAGACCCACCTGACCCGGGGCAGGGCGAATACGCTGCGCCTCGCGCTCACCGGCCAGCTCGGCCCGGACGCGCTGGCCGGCGACGATGTGGCGGCGGCGCTGAAGCTCTGCGTGTCCTGCAAGGCGTGCCGGCGCGAGTGCCCGGTGGGCGTCGACATGGCCAAGATGAAGATCGAGGCGAGCGCCGCGAGGGCTGCCAAGCATGGCGTGGCGCTGCGCGAGCGTCTCGTCGCCGAGCTGCCGCGCTATGCGCCCTGGGCGTCGCGCCTGGCGCCCCTCGCCAACCTGCGCAACCGCTTGCCGTTGTTGCGGCGCCTCGGCGAACGTTTCGTCGGGATCTCTGCCGCGCGCGCGCTGCCCGAATTCCGCTCCGACCCGTTCCGCGACGCCGAGATCGGCACCTCCACGGGCGCGGCAAACGAGGTGATCCTCTTCGGCGACACCTTCAACCGCTACTACGAGCCGGAGAACCTGCGCGCCGCGGTGCGCGTGCTGCGAAGACTCGGTCTGACGCCGGTGGCGCCGAAGCCGTCGGGCCGCCCGCTCTGCTGCGGCCGCACCTACCTCTCCGCCGGCCTGGTGGACCGGGCCCGTGAGGAAGCCCGCCGCACGCTCGACGCGCTCGCCGGCGAGGCGCCCGTTCTCGGCCTCGAACCCTCGTGCCTGATGACGTTGCGCGACGAGTTCGGCTCGCTGCTACCCGGCCCCGCGGCCGATCGCATGGAGGACCGCGCCCGGCTGCTCACGGAGTACCTGACGGAGCATGGCATCGCCGCGCCGATGGCGCTGCCCGGGGTGACGCTCCACGTCCACGGCCATTGCCACCAGAAGAGTTTCGGCGCCTTCCCCGCCGCGCTCGCCGCCCTGCGCAAGATCGAGGGTGCCACGGTGAAGCCGATCGAGTCGTCCTGCTGCGGCATGGCCGGCGCCTTCGGCTACGGCGCCGAGACGCTGGAGGCCTCCAAGGCAATGGCCGAGCTGTCGCTCCTGCCCGCCGTCCGCGCCGCCGGCCTCGACGACATCGTCGTGGCGGACGGCACCTCCTGCCGTCATCAGATCATGGATCTGGGAGGACGCGAGGCGGTGCATTCCGTGCGGGTGTTGGACAAGGCGCAGAGGGGATAGCTGTCCGATTGCCTGATTTGCCGCCGCTTGACCTCCATCTTTCTCCGGCCATTATACCGGAAGTTTGGAGGTGCAAGCATGGTGAGAACCTTCCAGGCGCGCAAGAAGAGGCGCGCGTGGCCTCGCTGGTGAATCCAGAAAGCCCGACGCCCAGATGGACACCGGAGCAGCCGGATGTCGTCTCGATGGCGTGATACCTCAAGACCGAGACAGGAACGGGTTTGGTCGCCCTCGACGATCGTAAGCGAGTTCGAGGTTCCAGTTGCGTTGCGGCACCTCGATCTGCTTGGCGAGAGAGCCCTCGATCCAGGTCATCCAGCCCAAGCCCATCGGAAAGGAGACCTTCTCCATCGAGAACCCCACCCACCTGCGGCAGGCCCGAGCCATCCATCGCCAGATCGACCAGCGCAATTACACCTCGCCGTTCGAGGGCATGAGTGGCCGCAGCGATCGCGTCCCGCCGTTTCCAAAAATCCGAGGCGTGGGCGAGGCCTATTCCGCGGAAGGCGCCGGCTCGGCGGTTTCGCCCTCCGGCGTCTCGGCGCCGGCTTCGCCGGCCCGCTTCTCGTTCTTGGCCTTGGTCTTCTCGGCGCGCTTGGCGTCCTTGGCCTTCTGGCGCTCGCGACGCTCGAAATCGAAACTCGGCTTCCTGGCCATCGTGTAAATCCGTTCGCTTGAAGGCTTGGAGGCTCCGCCCGGGAGGAAAGCGGAAGCGGTCCCGCCGCTGAGAGGGTGGCGAAGTCGCCGGGTTGCAGCCTCTTAGAACCGCGCTGCGCTCTCGGTCAAATCGCGAGCGCCGCCACCTTCGCCTCGATCCTGGGCGCCGATACCAGCGCCGGCTGCACCCAGCGGCCCTCGTCGAGCGCGGCGATCTGTTCGTCCACACGGCCGATGACGAAACGCGAGAACGGGCCAAGGTGGACGTAGAAGGCGGTGAGCCGCATCGCCGAGGTCACGGCGGTGGGGTTGCGGACGAGCGTCTCGATCAGCGTCCGCCAGACCTGGGCGCGCATGTCGGGCCGGTGCAGCGTGATGCGCGTGATCAGCTTGAGAAAGCGGCCGAACTCCCGGAAGGTGCTGGCGAGCTGCACGCGCAGCGAGCGCTTCGGCATCCGCAGGCTGCGACTGACGTCGCGGACGCGCTCGAAATAAGCCTTCGGCGCGAAGATGCGGTCGAGGATCGTGCGGTAGTCGGCATAGGCGTCGCGCCGCGCGCGCAGGGTCACGAAGTTGAGGCCGGCGGTGCACTGATCGCCGCTGAACTCGCCGGTGTCGGGCTGGAGCAGCCGACCCTCCTTCTCGAGCCGCCGCGTCAGCTGCGTGTTGGGCAGCGCGTAGAGCAGCCCGACCATGGCGATAGGGATCGCGGCGTCCTCGATCAGCTGAACGATCGGTGCGGCGACGCTCTGCTTCTCGGTGTCGAAGCCGACGATGAAGCCGCCCATGACGAAGATGCCGGCGTCGTAGATCGTGCGGATGCTCTCGGAGAGGTCGCGCCGGGTGTTCTGCTTCTTCTGCATCTTGACCAGCGTCTCGGGATCGGGGCTTTCGATCCCGATGAAGACGGCGAAGAAGCTGGCGTCGCGCATCTGCGCCAGCAGCTCGGCGTCGTCGGCGAGGTTGACGCTGGCCTCGGTCGAGAACTCGAAGGGGTAGCCGTGGCGCTCCTGCCAGGCCTTGAGGTGCGGCAGGAAGAGCTTCACCGCCTTCTTGTTGCCGATGAGGTTGTCGTCGACGAAGTCGACGTGGCCGCGGTAGCCGAGCGCGTAGAGCGCGTCGAGTTCGCCCAGGATCTGGTCGGTGGTCTTGGTGCGCGGCACGCGGCCGTAGAGTTCGATGATGTCGCAGAACTCGCACGTGAACGGGCATCCGCGGGAAAACTGCACGCCGACGTGGAGGTAGTCTTCGAACTTGAGCAGGTCCCAGCGCGGCACCGGCGCCGATGTGACGTCGGCCTTGAAGCGAACGCCCTCGTAGGTGCCGCTGCGCAGGCCGGCGCGCCAGTCGGCGACGAAAGCGTCGAGCAGGCCCTCGGCCTCGCCGAGCACCTTGAAGTCGGCCCGGGCGTAGGGTTCGGGCGTCGAGGTGATGCCAGGGCCGCCGACGACGACCGGCTTGCCGTGAGCGCGGATCAGGTCGATCAGCACCAGCGTGTCGGCCTCCTGCGGCATCATCCCGCCGGTCATGACCATGTCGGCCCAGGCGATGTCGGCGTCGGTCAGCGCTTCCGTGTTGCGATTGACGAGCCGGATGTCCCAGTGCTGAGGGAGCATGGCGGCGACGGTGATAAGGCCGAGCGGCGCTCCGGGATATTTGGCTCCGACGATCTCGCAGGTGGCGCGATAATTCCAGAACGAGTTGGCAGCGAAGCCGGGGAATACGAGGAGGACGTTGCAGGCGTCGTTCTGTTCGGAGGCGGGCGGCCACGCATCGTCGAAGCGGGAGTTCGTCATGTCTGGAACTGTCCCGTATTGAAGATCGTCGAAGCGATAGCACGGAAGCGTATGAGATTATTTAAAAAAGATAAAATCACGTTGCTGTTGCATCCGCGGGTCGCATGGCCGGCGAAACTGCGGCACAGGCTCTCGACCGCACAAAGAAGGACAACATGATGCCGCTGATCGTGACCGCCATCGACCACCTCGTCCTCAACGTCGGCGACGTCGAGGCCTCGGCGCGCTGGTACGGACGCGTGCTCGGCGTCACGCGCGAGGACTTCGAGCCGGGTCCGGGCAAGCCCACGCGCACCTCGATCAAGTTCGGCGCCCAGAAGATCAACCTGCGGCCGATCGCGGCCAGCGCGGCGGACTGGTTCACCGGGGCCCGCCCTCAGCCGGGCAGCGACGACCTCTGCTTCCTCACCGAGACGGCGCCCGCCGACGTCGCCGGGCACCTGATCGAGCTGGGCATCGCGATCGAGGAAGGACCGACGACCAAGCAAGGCGCGCGCGGACCGATCCGCTCGGTGTACTGCCGCGACCCGGACGGCAACCTTGTCGAGATCGCGTCCTACGCTGGCGCGCCCTAATCTTGGGTTGCGAGCCTGGCTGCCTCTAAGCGGGCGGCAGGTTCAGGAGGCCGGCATCGCCGCCCGCCGTTCCGAAGAGCAGGCGGTTGCCGTCGGCGCTCCAGGCCAGCGCGGTGACAGAATCGCGCGCATCGTCTGGGCGTCGCACCAGCAGCTCGGTGTTGTCGGCGATGCGGCAGAGCAGGACCCAGCCGTCCTCGTAGCCGATCGCGAGCAGGGGCGACTTGGGGTGAAAGGCGACCTTCGAGATCTTGGCCTTGCGCATCGCCACCTCGAGCGGCGGCTTTTTCATCGGGCCGTCCTTGTCGCGGAACGGCCACAGCACGCAGCTGTCGGCGCCCGATGTGGCGAGCCAGTCGCCGTCCGGCGACCAGGCCAGCGAACGCACCTTGGAGGGATAGCCGCTCATGCGCATGTTGGCGCGATCGGAGAGCCGCCAGCCGTGCAGCGCGTTCTCCTGCATCGCGGTGACGAGGAAGCGGGCATCCGGCGAGAAGGTCACCGCGAGATGCGAGCCCTTCCATTCGTAGGGCTCCGGGGGTGCCTCGGAATTCGGAAACCATAGGCTGGCGCCGTTGTAATGCGCGATCGCCAGCCGGTAGCCCTTTGGCGCGAAGGCAAGGCCGCGCGCGGTAGAGGCGAAGCCTGCCTGCTTCTCGCCGCCCTTGGGGTCGCGGGTGGTGACGGTCTTTCCCACGGCCCAGGCCGACGCGCCGTCGGTTCGGCCGGCGAGTGCGTCGATCCACTTGCCCTTCGCGTCGTGAAGCAGTTCGAGGCCTCCGTCGCCAGCGACGGCGACGACACGGCCGTCGTCGCCGCCCGTCAGCAGCCGCGTCCCAAACGTGGCGCTGCAGAGAATTGCCGCTTCAGGATGGGCGATCACGGCGCGGGCCTCCGGCGGCATGCCCAGCGTCAAATGACCGTCGTCACGGACCAGTGCCGGTATCGCGCCGAGGAAGGCGGCGGCGTTCACGGGCTCGCCGGGCGCATAAGCGACGACGTGCTCGCTCAGCGATGGTTTGAGATCGGCCATGTGCTCAGGCCGCGCAGGCCATGAAGCCCTCGCGGATCTCCTTCTCCTTCAGCTTGCGGCCGATGAAGACGATCCGGCTCTGACGATGCTCGTCGCTCTTCCACTCGCGCTGCAGGTCGCCGTCCATCATCATGTGCACGCCCTGGTAGACGAAGCGGCGCGGCTCGCCCTTGAAGGCGAGGATGCCCTTGGAGCGTAGGATGTCGCCGCCCTCGCGCTGCACGTAATCCTGAATCCACGGCAGGAACCGCTCGGGGTCGACGTCGCCGTCGATGGTCAGCGACAGCGAGTGCATGTCCTCGTCGTGGAAGTGTTTCGCGCCACCATGGCCGTGGGCCTTGTGGTTGTGGCTGTCGTGCCGGTGCGCATGATCGTCATGCTTGTGAGCATGGTCGTGGTGCCCGTGCGCATGACCGTGATGATCGTGCCCGTGCGAGTGGCTCTCGTGGCCGCAATCGTCGCCGGAGCAATCGTGGTCCTCGGTCTCGAGGAAGGCAGGCTCCAGCTCGAGAATACGCTCGAGGTCGAAGGCGTTCTGCCCGAGCACGGCGTCGAGCGGCACCTGGCAGCGCTGCGTGCGATGGATCTTGGCGTAGGGGTTGATCCCGCGGATGCGGGCCTCGACCTCCTCCAGTTCCGCCGCGGTGACGAGATCGGTCTTGTTCAGCACGATGACGTCGGCGAAGGCGACCTGGCTCTTGGCCTCGGGCGCGTCCTTGAGCCGGTCCGACAGCCACTTGGCGTCGGCGACCGTCACCACCGCGTCGAGCCGCGCTTTGGCCTGCACGTCCTCGTCGACGAAGAAGGTCTGCGCCACCGGCGCCGGGTCGGCGAGGCCGGTGGTCTCGACGATGATCGCGTCGAACTTGCCGCGCCGCTTCATCAGCCCCTCGATGATGCGGATGAGATCGCCGCGCACGGTGCAGCAGATGCAGCCGTTGTTCATCTCGAACACTTCCTCGTCGGCGTCGACGACCAGTTCATTGTCGATGCCGACCTCGCCGAACTCGTTGACGATGACCGCGTATTTCTTGCCGTGCGGCTCGGAGAGGATACGGTTGAGCAGCGTTGTCTTCCCAGCGCCGAGATAGCCGGTCAGCACCGTCACCGGGATCTTGGAGGCAGTTTCGGCGACTGCCTTCGGCTGGACGCGCGCTTCGGCCATGATGACTCCGGTGGAATGTAGGGGAAGGCGCGTGGCACACGCGAACGCCCCTGTCGGCGGCGGATATAGTAACATATCGAAGGGGTGCAAAGCCCTGCCGCGACGTACACTGGTCGGGTGGCGCGCTGTCGCCGCAATCGAGCCCTAGACCGGCGCCATGACACCATCCGCCCGAAGGCTGCTGCTGCCCCTCGCCGGCTTCGTCTCCGGCTTCATCGTCCTCGCGCTGGTCGCCGGCGTGGTCCTGATGCGCGGCGGCGACAGCCAGGGGGGCACGGCGGCGGTTGGCGGCTCGTTCAGCTTGGTCGCGCAGGATGGCACGCCCGTCACTCAGCAGGCGTTGAAGGGCCAGCCGAGCCTGGTGTTCTTCGGCTACACGCATTGCCCCGATGTCTGCCCGGCGACCCTGTCGGAGATCTCGTCCGTCTTCAAAGCGCTCGGCCCGGACGCCAAGGCCAAGGCCTTCTTCGTCACCGTGGATCCGCAGCGCGACACGCCTGCGGTGATGAAGGACTATCTCGCGAGCTTCGATCCGCGCATCGTCGGCCTCACCGGCTCGCCGGACGCGATCAAGAAGGTCGAGGATGACTACAAGGTCTACGCCGAGGCCAAGGCCGACAAGGACGGCACCTACACCATGGACCACACTGCCATTACCTACCTGATGGACAAGAACGGCCTGTTCGTCAGCGGTTTCAATCTTGACCGTCCGCCAAGCGAGGCGGCGGCGGAGCTGAAGCATTACGATTGAGACCGGCTTGACCACCTTCATCCTGGTCCGCCACGGCGCCCACGACCGGCTCGACCGCTTCCTCGACGGGCGGCGTCCCGGCGTGCACCTCAACGACCTCGGTCGCCGGCAGGCGGAGTGGGTCGCCGGGCGGCTCGTCGATCTCCCCGTCGACGCGATCTACACGAGTCCGCTGGAGCGCACGCGCGAGACGGCGACAGCGATCGGTCGGCGCCTCGGCCTGGAGCCGGAGGTCGAGGTCGCTTTGGAGGAGCTCGATTTCGGCAGTTGGTCGGGCAAGACGATCGCCGAGCTGAAGCCGCTCGAGGACTGGCGACAGTGGAACGAGGCGCGGGCGATCTCCGCGACGCCGGCCGGAGACACGATGCGCGCCGCGCAAGGTCGCATCCTCGACTTCATCGATGCGCACCGCCGCGAGCAGCCCGAGGGCTGCTTCGTGCTGGTCGGCCATTCCGATCCGCTCAAGGCGGCGCTGTTCTTCTATCTCGGCCTGTCGCTCGACAAGCTCCATCGCATCGCGGTCGCGCCGGGCTCGCTGAGCCGCATCGAGATCGACGGGTGGGGCGCGACGGTTGTGGGTCTCAACGAGACGATGCCGGAGTGACGACGCTCGGCGCTACAGCCGCACGGCTGTGATGTAGCAGCCGCGCCGTCCCTCGGCGAAGGCCTTGGTCTCGTAGCGCGTCTGCACCCAGTCCGACCAGGGCCGCTGCCAGTCTTCGGCCCCGGTGGCGTTCCAGCGGAAGTCGGGCGAGCGCAGCAGGCGAGCCAACGTCCAGCCGCAATAATCGTCGATGTCGGTCGCGAAGCGCAGTTCGGCGCCGGGCCGCATCGCGCGGGCGAGCCGGGCGAGCATGTCGTCGGAGACCAAGCGGCGCTTCTGCTGCCGGCGCTTCGGCCAGGGATCGGGGTAGAACAGGTAGACGCGGCCGAGGCAGGCCTCCGGCAGGGCGTCGATCACGACGCCGGCGTCGCCGCAATGCAGGCGGATGTTGTCGAGGTCGGCCGTCGCGAGATCGGCCAGAGCGCGCGCCAGACCGTTTACGTAGGGCTCGCAGCCGATGAAGCCGATCGACAGTTCGCGCTTCGCTGCCGCCAGCAGGTGTTCGCCTCCGCCGAACCCGATCTCGAGGTGCAGGTCGGCGCGAGGCTCGACGAAGAGCTTGCCAGTTTCGATCGGTCGCGACGGATCGATCGCCACGCGCGGCAACAGCACGTCCATCAGTTCGCGCTGATAGCCGGAGAGCGGCTTGCCGACGCGGCGGCCGCGCAGGAGATTGTCTCGTCTCCCAGCGTCGGGAGACGGGCGTGTCCCCTCCATCAGGCCGCGACGGCGTCCCTCAGCTTGTCGACGAGGTCGGTGTTCTCCCAGGAGAAGCCGCCGTCGGCGTCGGGCTTGCGCCCGAAGTGGCCGTAGGACGAGGTCCGCGCGTAGATCGGCTTGTTGAGCTTGAGGTGCTCGCGGATGCCGCGCGGCGAGAGCCGCATCACACCGCTCAGCACCTGTTCCAGCTTCTCCTCCGGCACGCTCCCGGTGCCGTGCGTGTCGACGTAGATCGACAGAGGCTCGGCGACGCCGATGGCGTAGGAGAGCTGGATGGTGCAGCGGTCGGCGAGGCCGGCGGCGACGACGTTCTTGGCGAGATACCGCGCGACATAGGCGGCGGAGCGGTCGACCTTTGTCGGATCCTTGCCCGAAAAGGCGCCGCCGCCATGCGGGGCCGCACCGCCGTAGGTGTCGACGATGATCTTGCGTCCGGTGAGGCCGCAATCGCCGTCGGGACCGCCGATCACGAACTTGCCGGTCGGGTTCACGTGCCAGATCGTCCTGTCGGAGACCCAGCCGTCCGGCAGCGTCTTCAGGATGTAGGGCTCGACAATCCGCCGAACGTCCTCCGACGACAGACTCTCGTCGACGTGCTGGGTCGAGAGCACGATCTGGGTCACGCCGACGGGCTTGCCGCCGACATACTGGACCGTGACCTGGCTCTTGGCGTCGGGCCCGAGCTTGGCGGCGTCGCCGTCCTTGGTCTTGCGGGCGTGCGCGAGATCCTCGAGGATCTTGTGGCTGTAGTAGATCGGTGCCGGCATCAGCTCCGGCGTCTCGCGGCAGGCGTAGCCGAACATGATGCCCTGATCGCCGGCGCCCTCGTCCTTGTTGCCGGCGGAGTCGACGCCCTGCGCGATGTCGGCGGACTGGGCGTGCAGCAGCACCTCGATCTCCGCGTTCTCCCAGTGGAAACCGTCCTGTTCGTAACCGATGTCCTTGATCGCGGCGCGAGCGGCGTCGACGATGCGGGTGGTGTCAATGGACGGGCCGCGAACCTCGCCGGCGATCACGACGCGATTGGTCGTGGCAAGCGTCTCACAGGCGACACGGATGCCGTAGGGGTCGAGGCCGGCCTTCGCGCCCTCGGAGAAAAACAGATCGACGACCTCGTCCGAGATGCGATCGCAGACCTTGTCAGGGTGCCCCTCGGAGACGGATTCGCTGGTGAAAAGGTAGTTGGCCCGTGCCACTGTTCGTCTCCAAAGCCGAAAGTGGGCAGAGCCTTAAGGTTCGGTCAGCCTCGGCGCAAGCGTCATAGAGTCCGAGGAGATGGCTCAGAGTTTCCGCAGCAGTTCGTTCATCTGCTCGAAATCTTCCTTTGTCGCACCGTATCCGGAGCCGACGTGATCCATCTTGCGGCAGATCTCGCCTAGCTGAGCGGCGATATACTCCAAGGCCTCGGCGACGCGCTCGCCAATATCTGCACTCTGACCGTTGTTGCGCCCATGGTTCGGCCGGAACGGCTGGCTCGCCCACTCGATGAAGCTATCGACATCGCCGGACATTCGTTCCTCGTTCATGGTTTCGATAAATCGATCGATCTGGGGCAACGTTTATAATCATTGTCTTAGCTGCGGAATAGGGCGGCGTCAAACGCTCATCGCACGTCGCCGTGACTTCCCTGGTTGTAGAGAGTACAAAGATGTACTGGCCAGTCCACGTGCATATCGAACAAAAAACGCCATCGGATTTATTTGTAGAGATAGAAATAGATTGGCTTGCGCACAACCAAATGATTGCATCCCGTCAATCGACGGCATTTGCCGCGTTGCGAACAACATCTGCAAGCATCACGACATCCTCGCCGCCGGCGATGAGCGGCGGTGTAAGGACGATCGTGTCGCCGGCTTGGCGCAGCACCGTGTCCAGCTCGAAGAAGGCGTGCTCCACCGCGGCATAGCCGCGAGCACCCGGCGCGCCGGGTCGTGGCGCCAGCTCGACCGCTGCCGTCAGGCCCACAGTACGGATATCGACGACGTGCGGCGCGTCGCGCAAGGCATGGATGGTTTCGGCCCACGTCGCTTCGCGCTCCAGGGTGCGCTCGAACAGGCCCTCGTCGCGATAAAGATCGAGGGTGGCGAGCGCCGCCGCGCAGGCGAGCGGATGAGCCGAATAGGTGTAACCGTGGAAGAGCTCGACCGCATTGTCCGCGCCTTTCATGAACGCGTCGTGGATCCCGCGCCGCACGATCACGCCGCCCATCGGCACGGTGCCGGAGGTGATGCCCTTGGCGAAGGTGATCATGTCCGGCACGACGCCGTAGCGCTCTGCGGCGAAGGCGAAGCCCAGCCTGCCGAAGCCGGAGATCACTTCGTCGAAGATCAAGAGGATGCCGTGCTTGTCGCAGAGTGCGCGCAGCCGCTGCAGGTAGCCTGCCGGCGGCGGCAGCACGCCCGTCGAGCCGCCCATCGGCTCGACGATGACTGCGGCGATCGTCGAGGCGTCGTGAAGGCTGGCGAGCCGGTCGAGGTCGTCGGCGAGGTGGGCGCCCCATTCGGGCTCGCCGACGCTGAAGGCCTGGTGCTCGCGATTGTAGGTCGTGGGCAGATGGTCGACGCCTGACAGCAGCGCGCCGAAGACCTTGCGGTTGGCACCGATACCTCCGACGGCGGTGCCGCCGAAGCCGACGCCATGGTAACCGCGCTCGCGCCCGATCAGCCGCTGGCGCGACGCCTGTCCCGTGATGTTGTGGTAGGCCAGCGCGATCTTGAGCGCGGTGTCGACCGCCTCCGAGCCTGAGTTGGTGAAGAAGACGTGGTCGAGGTCGCCCGGCGCCAGGGCGGCGATGCGACTCGCCAGCTGGAAGGCCTTGGGGTGGCTGAACTGGAATGGCGCGACGAAGTCGAGCGTCGCCGCCTGCTCCCGGATCGCTGCGACGATGGGTTCGCGGCCGTGGCCGGCGTTGCAGCACCACAGTCCGGCGGTGCCGTCGAGGATTCGCCGACCGGCGGTGTCGACGTAGTGCATGTCCTTGGCACCGGCGAGCAGGCGCGGCCGGCGTCTGAAAGCGCGGTTCGCCGTGTAAGGCATCCAGAAGGCGTCGAAGTCGTTGGGCTGCGGAAAGGGCGCGGAATGGGTCACGCGAAGCTCCTTCGATCCTGACCCCCTAAACATCTGGCCGATCCGGTTCGCGTCAAGGCGGGGCGTCATCGAGCGGCGGCACCTCCGGGCGTAAATCTGCTCCCATGTCGTCATAACGACACGATCGCACCTTTCCCTCGCATAGGCGGAGGAATGAATGCGGCTAGGCTGGAGGGGCCCGACGATGGGCGCGGCGATAGCTTGCGCCGCGCTGCTTTCGGCCGCCCGTACGCAGGTCGCCGCCGCGCCGGCCGCCGACGACAACCAGCTCAAGCTGCGCGGCTTGCAGGAGGGCATCGACGGCTCCGAAGCGAAGCGGCGTGCGCTCGCGTCCGACATCGCCGCCAATACCTCCGATCGTGCGCGCTTCCAGGCTTCGCTGATCGATACGACGCGCAAGGTGTCCGATGCCGAGGGCCGGATCGCCGATGCCGAGGCGCGGCTCGACACCCTCGGCTCGCGGCAGGAGGCGATCAAGCGTTCGCTCCAAAGCCGCCGCGCGATCGTGGCCGAGGTGCTGGCCGCGCTCCAGCGGATGGGGCGCAAGCCGCCGCCGGCGCTGCTCGTCGAACCCGACGACGTACTCAAGGCGATCCGCACGTCGATGCTGCTCGGCGCCGTGGTGCCGGGCATGCGGTCCGAGATCGACGCGCTCATGGCCGACCTCGCCGACCTTACTCGGACCCGCAGGGCGATCGAGGACGAGCGGCACATTGTCGACGGCGAGCTTCTGGCCCTGCGCGGCGAGAAGATGCGGCTGGCGACGCTGATCGACGCGCGCCAACTGGCGCTCGGCAAAGCCGAGGGCGATATGGCGGCCGAGCGCGACAAGGCGAAGCAGCTCGCCGGCGAAGCCGGCTCTCTCAAAGAGTTGATCGCGCGATCGGAGCGCGAGAACGGCGCGGCGTCGCAGGCGGCCGAGTCGGCGAAGGATTCCGACGCGAAGCTCGCGATGATGATGCCGGACGTGCGCCCGGGGGCGCCGAGGGACGTGGTTCCGAAAGATCCGGCGAGGCTGGCGCCGGCCGTCGCATTCGCCTCCACCAAAGGCACTTTGGCAACCCCGGTCGGCGGCGGCGCGCTGCTTCGGCGCTTCGGCGAAGATGACGGTCTCGGCGGCACGGAAAAGGGTACGCTCTTCACCGCGCGGGCCGGCGCCACGGTCAGCGCGCCCTCCGACGGATGGATCGCTTTCGCCGGTCCCTATCGCTCGTTCGGCCAGCTGTTGATCCTCAATGCCGGCGGTGGCTACTATATAGTCCTTGCCGGCATGGATCGGGTCAACGTAACCTCCGGCCAGTTCGTGTTGGCCGGAGAGCCCGTCGGCGCCATGGGCGACGGCTCGAACAAGACTGCCGCCGCCGTTGCCCTCGGCGCCGCGCAGCCTGTGCTGTACGTCGAGTTTCGTAAGGACGGGGCGACGATCGATCCGGGCCCATGGTGGGCGAAACCGGAGCTTCAAAAGGTTCGCGGCTGATGCGCAAAGTCTCACTTGTGTTGTTTGGTGCGGTCCTGGGAGCCTCGAGCGTCACCCTCGGGCTGCAGCCGCATCTGTTCACCGGAGCGCGCGCCGCCTCCTCGGACACTTACCGTTCGCTGAACCTCTTCGCCGACGTCTTCGAGAAGATCCGCACCGACTATGTCGAGAAGCCGGACGACCAGAAGCTCGTCGAGGCGTCGATCAACGGCATGCTCACCTCGCTCGATCCGCATTCGTCGTACATGGATGCCAAGGGCTTCCGCGACATGCAGGTGCAGACCCACGGTGAATTCGGTGGCCTCGGCATCGAGGTGACGCAGGACAACGACCTGATCAAGGTGGTGACGCCGATCGACGACACGCCGGCCTCGAAGGGCGGCATCCTGTCGGGCGACATCATCTCCGCCATCGACGGCGAGCAGGTTTCGGGTCTGACCTTGAACCAGGCGGTCGACAAGATGCGCGGGCCGGTCAACACGCCGGTGACGCTGACGGTGCTCCGCGGCGAAAAGAAGGATCCGAAGGACATCAAGCTCACCCGCGCGGTGATCACCATCAAGTCGGTCCGCAACAAGATCGAGGGGGGCGACATCGGCTACATCCGCATCACCCAGTTCAACGAACAGACGTTCGACGGGGTGAAGGAGGCTATCGACAAGTTCGACAAGGAGGTCCCGGACAACAAGTTCAAGGGTTACATCCTCGACCTGCGCAACAACCCGGGCGGCCTGCTCGACCAGTCCATCGCGGTCTCTAACGCGTTCATCGATCGCGGCGAGATCGTCTCGACGCGCGGCCGCAACGCCGACGAGACCCAGCGCTACAACG
>CAZZWW010000038.1:0-13575 GCA_964657815.1 Vulcanimicrobiota bacterium
GGATCGGCATCAGCTCGACGGCGGTGACGCCGAGCGACTTGATGTGATCGATCACGTCGGGCTGGATCAGGCCGCGGAACGTGCCCTTGAGCAGGTCCGGCACCTTGGGGTGGCGTTTGGTGAAGCCGCGTACGTGCATCTCGTAGATCAGCGACTGGTCGAACGGCGTGCGCAGCGGCTTGTGGTCGCCCCAGGTGAAGGCCGGATCGATCACCCTGGCCTTCATCATGTACTTGGCGCTGTCGCGCTCGTCGTAGGTCGTGTCGTCGCCGGTCTCCATCTGGTAGCCGAACACCGCCGGGTTCCAGGTCAGCTTGCCCTCGAGCGCCTTGGCATAGGGGTCGAGCACGAGCTTGTTGGGGTTGAAGCGATGGCCGCCGGCGGGATCGTAGGGGCCATGGACGCGATAGCCGTAGATCGTGCCGGGCCGGGCGTCAGGCAGGTAGCCGTGCCACACCTCGTCGGTGAATTCCGGCAGCTCGATGCGCTCCAGCTCCTTCTCGCTGAAATGGTTGAAGAGGCAGAGCTCGACCTTGGTGGCGTGGGCGGAGAACAGTGCGAAATTGACCCCGCGCCCGTCCCAGGTCGCGCCGAGAGGATAGGGCCGGCCCTCGCGGACGCGGCTCTTCGGGTTGGCTGTGGTCAAGGCTGAAAGTCCCCGCGGATGCGTGCGCAAACGAGGGTCTTGCATCCATTGTTCCAGCGCGAAGCTTGGCTAGTCCCCGCGCAGGCGCCGCGCGATGTCGGTGGCGAGGAGAGCCGCGGTCGGCTCGAAGATGAGCCCGCTGTGATTGCCGCGGACGGGCACGATCTCGAGCGCGTCGGCGACGGCTCGCCACGCCGCACCGACCTGGCGCAGGTGGAACAACGGCTGCGTGGCGGTTTCGAACACCAGCACCTTTCCCGGGTAAGGCCGCGGCACGTAGGCCGCCAGCGCCTTGTACATCGCGTGCACGAAGGCCTTCTGCGCCGGAGACCAACCCGGACGCGCGATCACGCCCTCGACCGCGGCGGAATCCAGCGTGTCGACGTCCTTCAGCGCGCCGGCGCCGCGACGGGCGGCGAGCTTCTCCGAGAGACGGATGCGGATGCCCAGCACCGACCAGTCCGAGGTCCGGTCGTCGCGAATCCAGCGGGGCAGGTTGGCGATCAGCTTCAAGAGGTAGCGCGGGTCGCGCGGGCCGAGCCCGGCGCCGGTGTTGCAGGGTGCGCCGTCGAGCGCGACCACGAGTGGGACGTCGCGGCCGCGGGCGCGGAGCTGCTGCGCCATCTCGAGCGCGACGATCGCCCCGGCCGACCAGCCGATCAGGCGGATGGGCCCCTGCGGCTGGAAGGCTTCGAGGAGCGCCACGTGGCGGCGTGCCAACGTCTCGACGGTGGCGTCGAGATGAAGCGTCATGTCGCGCTTGGGAACCTGGATGCCGTGCAGCCGTATCGCCCCGAAGTGCCCGGCGAAGCCGTTCAGGCCGGCGACGTCGCCGGTCACCGAGTGGATGCAATAGCAGTGCGGATCGACATCGCCCTCGTTCATCACGACGATCGGCTTGGCGTGCGGCGTGGCCAGCCGCCAGATCGTCGGCGTCGCCTTTAAAGGCGTGGTGGAAACAAGCATCGCGGCCCCCAGAGCCAATGCCCTTAAGTAAGTTATTTGTCGCGGATCGCCATGGAAAGCTTTCGTTAAGCTTAAGTCCGGCATCGAACATCACGGGCTCACGCTTTCTTAACCACGATTTGCGAAAACGGGATCGTCGCAACGGTCACCCGCCGGCTCTTCCATGATCCTCAACCAATTCCAGTCGTGGGTCCGCACCGCACCGCCGAGCCGCCGCGCCGACGGCGCCAGCGCGCTGGCCCGCGCCTATCTCTACTCGACCCTCGGTCCACATCAGCGCACCGACGCCGCCCGCGTTCTCACCGGCTTCCTCGACGATCCCTCGCCCGACGTGCGCCGAGCGCTGGCCGAAGCGCTGGCCAGCGTCGCCGACGCCCCGCACCACATCGTCCTCGCCCTCGCCGACGATTGCGCCGCGGTCTCCTGCCTGGTGCTGTCGCGCTCGCCGGTGCTGTGCGAGGCCGAGCTGATCGATTGCGCCGCGACCGCCGAGCCGGAGGCGCAGGCCGCCATCGCCGCGCGCCCGGATCTCTCGGGACCCCTCGCGGCGGCGCTGGCCGAAATCGCCGCGCCGGACGCGTTGGTGGTGCTCGCCGGCAACCGCGCGGCGCCGCTGCCGGGCTTCGCCATCCGCCGCATGATCGAACGCCACGGCGGGTCCGCGGAGCTGCGCCAAGCGCTGCTCGCGCGCGAGGACTTGCCGGCCAGCGTGCGCGTCGACCTCGTCGCCGCGACGGCCAGGGCGCTGGCCGCCTTCGTCACGGCGCGCAACTGGCTGTCGGACGAGCGCATGACGCGTGTCGCGCTCGAGGCCGGCGACAAGGCCGCGGTGACGATCGCCGACGGCGACGGCGACAGTCGGCGCGAACTCGTCGCGCATCTGCGCGGGAGCGGCCGGCTGACCACCGGTTTCGCCTTCCGCGCGATCCTGAGCGGCAAGATCGAACTCTTCAAGGCGATCCTCGTCGAGCTGTCGGGCATGCCGGCCTTCCGTGTCGACGGCCTCGCCCGCCAGTGCGAGTCCACCGGCTTTGCCGCCCTCTACCGCAAGTGCGGGCTGCCGGCCGATCTCTTGCCGGCCTTCCGCATCGCGCTCGGGGCGGCGCGCGAGGCGGACTGGACGCAGGCGCAGGGCGCGAGCCTGTCCCGCGCGGCGATCGAGCGCGTGCTCACCGCATGCGCGGCGATCAACAGCGGCGAGTTGGACAAGCTCATGGTGCTGCTGCGTCGCTTCGAGTCCGAGGCCGCGCGCGAGGAGGCACGCCTCGCGCCGCTGCTGCCGCAGCATGAGCCCACGCCGCTGACGCCGTCGGACGACGCCGCGGCCCGCGCGCCGTTGCTGCTCACCGACCTCGACGCGCTCGAGGACAGCATGGCGCCGGTGCACGTGCGGGTGGCGCCGCGACGCCAGCCCAGCGTCGTCACCGTGGACCTCGAGGCGATCGAGGCCGAGCTCTGCGCCGCCTGAGACCTACCGGCGACGGCGCTGCTTTTGAAGCAACGTGACCGCGATGCTCGCGGCCGTGGCCCCGATGAGTCCCAGACCGGCAGGGCTTCGCGCCGACGTCCAGAAACGGCCGACCCAGTCTGGCGTTCGCTCGCGCGTCGCGGCCACGGCCTCGCCCGCCAGGCGGCGCGGCTTGGCCATCGCCGCGTGGGCGAGCCGCCGCGGCGTGAGGTTCTCCTTCAGCTGGCCCAGCGTCTGGGTGAGGTTCTCGCGGGCCTCGTCGGCGTGACGCTCGGCCTCGGCGGCGGAATCGTAGGACACGGTCATCGCGGGCTCCTGACGAGGTCGGTGGCGGTCTGCACCTGCTTCAGCGTGCGCGCCGGCTTCAGCTTGGCGGCCGAGAGATTGCGTGCCGCGACCACGATCGTGATCAGCGCCACCAGGGCGATCACGCCGCCGACGATGAAGCAGGCGACGTAGGTCGGCAGCTTCAGCGCGATGGCCAGGACAGCGCCGGCCAGCAGGAACAGCAGTGCCACCAGGCCGACGACGCCGGCGACGACGATGCTGACGACCGAGGCCAACGCCAGGGTCACCTTCTCCGTCGCCTCCAGCCGCACCAGTTGGAGTTCGGCCGAGACCAGCGTGGTGGCATGCTGGACGGCGTCACCGATGAGGGTGGCGGTGGATCGTTGGTCGGCGTCGCTCATGCGCGGTCCCTTGGTTGAACAGGGAACGAACCCGCTGAACGACATGGCGGTTGCCGCCGTCTCGACGATTCCGCCGCAGGCGGCCGACGCGAAGACCCTGCACCTGCTCCGAACCTCCCCGTGGCAAGGAGGTCAGACGAGCGGTCAGCGAGTCTCCGAGACATCGTGGGCGCCCACGATCACGTCGCCGCCGACGCGAGCCCAGATCCGCTTCTTCACGAAGTAAAGCAGGGTGGCGAAGGCGATGAGGAAGATCATCACGCGCAAACCCATGGCCTTGCGCTGCTCGAGCTTGGGCTCGGCCGCCCACATCAGGAAGGCGGACACGTCTGCCGAGTACTGGTCGAGCGTCTTGGGCGATCCGTCGGCGTAGTCGACCTGCCCGTCGCTCAGCGGCTTGGGCATCGCGATCTTATGGTTGGGCATGTAGACGTTGTACTTGGGGTCGTCGGCCTTGGTGTAGCCGTGCAGCACGGCGTCGATGTAGGACGGCCCCTCGGTCTCTTCCGATTGCGAGAAGAAGTCGAAGATGAAGGCGGGAAAGCCGCGCTCCCATCCGCGCGCCTTGGCGAGGTCCGACATGTCCGGCGGTGCCTTGCCGTAGGCGGCCGCGGCGGCCTCCGGGTTGGGGAACGGCGAGGGGAAGTAATCGGCCGGTCGACCCGGCCGCTTGTACATCTCGCCCTTGTCGTTGGGGCCGTCCTCGACCTGATAGGAGGCCGCCAGCGCCTTGATCTGACCCTCGTTGTAGCCGAGGCCGCCGGGCCCGCCGAGATTGCGGAAGGCGACGAGCTTCATCGAGTGACAGTTGGAGCAGACTTCCTTGTAGACCTGATAGCCGCGCTGCAACTGCGCTCTGTCGTAATGGCCGAAGATGCCGCCGAAGCTCCACGACAGCGAGGGCGGAATCTCCGCCTCTGTCCCGTTGGCGGCCTCGCTCGCCTTGGCGTCGGTGGCCTGCTCGCCCGGCTGGGGCTTGACCGTCTCGCCGGCCGGAGCCGGCGCGTTGGCCGCGGCAGGTTTCGGCTCGGCCGACGTGTTTCCGTTCGTCGGTTTCGCCTGCTTGTCCTGCGCGAAGACAGGCGCGGCGAGGCTCAGCGCGAGCACCAAGCTCAGCGCGGTGCCCGAGACGCCGCGCCGGATGGCCAGAGAACCCATCGCGCTCAACCCTTCGTGTTCGGAGACGCGGCCGCACCGGCGGCCATGGCTGTCGCGGACCCGCCGCGCGGGCCGAGCACCGCTTCGGAGATCGAGGCCGGCAGCGGCCGCGGCGTCTCGAAGAAGCCGAGCAGCGGCAGGATGACGAGGAGATGGAAGAAATACCAGAAGGTCAGGATGCGGCCGGCCAGCACGTAACCGCCCTGCGGGGGCTGCGAGCCGATGTAGCCGAGCCCGATCGCCACCGCCGCGAAGATCCAGAAGGCGATCTTGTACATGGGCCGGTAGTTCGCCGAGCGCACGCGCGACGTGTCGAGCCAAGGCAGGAAAGCGAGCAGGATGATCGACATGAACATCGCGATGACGCCCAAGAGCTTGTCCGGGATCGAGCGCAGGATCGCGTAGAACGGCAGGTAGTACCATTCCGGCACGATGTGCTGCGGCGTCACCAATGGGTTGGCTTCGATGTAGTTGTCGGCATGGTTCAGGTAGTTCGGCACGTAGAACACCACCCAGGCGTAGAGCACCAGGAAGCAGACCAGCGCGAAGCCATCCTTGACCGTGAAGTAGGGGTGGAAGGGCAGGGTGTCCTTGGCGGTCTTCTTTTCGATGCCGGCAGGGTTGTTCGAGCCCGGCACGTGCAGCGCCCAGATGTGCAGCACGACGACCCCGGCGATCATGAACGGCAGAAGGTAGTGCAGCGAGAAGAAGCGGTTCAGCGTGGCATTGTCGACGGCGAAGCCGCCCCACAGGAGGTGGGAGAGCCAGTCGCCGATGAACGGGATCGCTCCGAACAGGCTGGTGATGACGGTGGCACCCCAGAAACTCATCTGCCCCCAGGGCAGCACGTAGCCCATGAAGCCTGTCGCCATCATCAAGAGGTAGATGACGATGCCGAGCAGCCAGAGTACCTCGCGCGGCGCCTTGTAGGACCCGTAATAGATGCCGCGGAAGATGTGGACGTAGACGGCGAAGAAGAACATCGAGGCGCCGTTGGCGTGCACGTAGCGCAGCAGCCAGCCGTAGTTCACGTCACGCATGATGCCTTCCACCGAGGCGAAGGCCAGCGAGGCCTGCGGCGTGTAGTGCATCGCCAGGATCACGCCGGTGAGGATCTGCGACCCCAGCATGAAGGCGAGGATACCGCCGAAGGTCCAGAAATAGTTGAGGTTGCGCGGATTGGGAAAGGCCACGAAGGACGAGTGCACCAGGCCGATCACCGGCAGGCGCGTCTCCAGCCACTTCGCCGCGGCACTCTTGGGGACGTAGGTGGACGTTCCGCTCATGGGCTCACCACTCGATCATGCAGGCGGCGCGCGAGGCGCCTTCAGGGCGAAGCTATACACCCCGGCCCAAGCGCGGCAATGCGACGGGGCGCCACCTTCCGCGGGCGGTTTGTGGCTTGGCCCGACGATAGGGTCAAGGCCGGATCGCCTGTTAAGCGCGCGAACGCCACCGGCAAAAAGAAAGGCCCCGCCGAAGCGGGGCCCGGAAGCGTCGAGTTGCGGTTCAGAAACCGATGACGACGTCGCCGCCGAAGGTGAACTGGCCGCGGCTGCCGTTCATGTTGCCGCCGTAGTTCGTGCTGTTGTTGAAGGCGGCAGCGCCGGCGACCACGCGGTCGTAGCGAATTTCCGGACGCAGCAGCACCAGGGCGAGTGGCTTGGGCACGTCCGGCTTGATCGTCAGGCCGAGCGTGAAGTCGGCGTAGGTCGTGCCCTGCAGGCCGTTCGGCGCGATCAGTGTCGGCGAGATCAGCGACGACGCAATGCCCTGCTCCACCTTGACGACGCCCGAGTTGTCCGTCGGCGTCGACACGAAGAAGTTCTGCGAGTCGCGATACACCTCGGCGCGGAAGTTCGCGGTGTAGATCTTTCCGAACGTGTAGCCGAAATATTGCGCGACGCTGTAGGACGACGCCGGCCCGTTGCCGAAGCCGTAGTCGTCACGCGTGTAGTTCAGCTCGGTGACCGAGGTCAGCGCGTCGTTCACCTTGTAGGTGAAGACGACGTCGTTGTAGTAGCGCAGGTCCTGACCGGCGGTCGGGTCGTTGGCGTTGAAGTTGCCCTGGTAGAAGCGCGGGTAGGCCTGCTCCGGACCGATATGCGACAGCGCGAGCACGGTCAGCTTGTCGTTGAGCAGGTTGTTGAGGCCGAAGCCGACGAAGCCGGCCGGCTGGCCGTTCGGGTCGCCCCGGGGAATGCCGAAGGTCGTCTGGTTGCCGGTGTCCACACCCAGGTAGAAGTCGAGCTTCGGATTGACGTGGGTCGTCGTCAAGATTCCGGTGTGGTTGAAGGTCACCCCGTAATAGTACGTGTAGGAGTGCGAGTAGAACGGCGAGGTCGACGGGTCGAGGGTCTCGTAGCCCTGCGGCGAGGTGAACAGACCGACCTTGAGGTCCACGCCCCCGGACGTGAACAGCGGAAGGTGGCCGGCGACGAAGGCCTGGACGACGTTCAGCTGGTTGCGGTCGCGACCCATGAACCGGTCGCCGATCCCCAGGAAGTGGTTCGAGCGCATGTCGGAGCCGTAGAGGCCCTGCAGCGTGAAGCCGAAGGCGTAGCCCTTGGCCGCCGGGTCCACCGCCTTGGTGGCGGTCAGCAGGATCTGGTTGAGGATCGGCGTGTTGGCGTGATCCTCGTAGAGGCTGCCGAAGTTGTAGCCCTCGCGGTTGAGGCCCTGGCTCGGGTTCAGCGAGTTGCCGAGGATGCCGGCTTCGCCCTGCGCGTGGTATTCGATGCCGGTGAAGAAGTCGAAGCCGGGCGCCGGCGGCGGGGCCGGGCGTGGCGCCGCGAGGTCGGCGGCGTGGGCCGCTTGCGCGCAGGCGGCGAAAGCCAGTGCCGCCGAGCACGACAAGAGAACATGTTTCAGAGAATGTCGTGCGAGCACAGTCCGCTCCCCCAAGTTAGGACTGTTCAAGGAAAGCGGAAAGCAGGGAGCAAGACAAGAGCGGTCAGACACTTAAGACCGCCAGTGGCACATATGGCACTTCATGCCGAACCAAATGCTGATCTGGTCAGCGATTGGGCATTTTTGCGTCTACCTTGCTCGTTTCTTGTCGGCACGCTGCAAGGCTCAAGCAAGCTTCGGCGGCGGCCTTGTGCTCGCATCCGGCGTCGGCGGCGGCCGGTCGCGGTCGATTCGTCCCGCAAGGCGGCGCTTCTCGCCGGCGGCTCTTTTCGCTATACGGTCGCTGAGAAGCGCTCGGCACCCGAGGGGTGGCGCGCCAGGGAACCTATGATGTCGCAAGACATGGTGCGCGCAACGTCCTCCGGAGAGTCGGACGGGGCCGCGACGCCGATCGCGCCGAGTGCCGAAGCGGCGCTCGCCGCGCACCCCGAGACGCATCCCGACTCGCACGCCAAGTCCTCCTCCGTGGTCGGGCTCGCCATCGCCTCGATCGGCGTGGTCTACGGCGACATCGGCACCAGCCCGCTCTACGCGCTGCGCGAATCCCTGGCCCACACCAAGAACCGCGGCTTCGGCAACGAGGCGGTGGTCGGCACCGTGTCGCTTCTGCTGTGGGCGCTTTTCTTCACGGTGACGGCCAAATACGTGCTGTTCCTCATGCGCGCCGACAACAAGGGCGAGGGCGGCACGCTCTCCCTCATGGCGCTGGCGCAGAAGGCCTTGGGACGGCGTTCCACGCTGGTGTTCTTCCTCGGCGTCGCCGGCGCCGCGCTGTTCTCGGGCGACGCGATCATCACGCCGGCGATCTCGGTGCTCTCGGCCCTCGAGGGGCTCAACCTGGTGTCGCCGTTCTTCGACAATCCTCGGCTGACCCAGTCGCTGACGATCCTCATCCTCGTGACCCTGTTCTTCGTGCAGCGCACCGGCACGGCCCGCGTCGGCGTGTTCTTCGGGCCGGTCATGGTGGTGTTCTTCTTCGTCATCGCCGTGCTCGGCGTCCTCCACATCGGCGATGCGCCGCGCATCCTGTCGGCCTTCCTGCCGTGGCACGCGCTGGGCTTCCTGTTCGGCCACGGCTTCGTCGGGTTCATCGTGCTCGGCTCGGTGTTCCTGGCGGTGACGGGGGCCGAGGCGCTCTACGCCGACATGGGGCATTTCGGGCGCCTGCCGATCCAGTCGGCCTGGATCCTCTTCGTGCTGCCGGCGCTTTGCCTCAACTATCTCGGGCAGGGCGCGCTGGTGCTGGCGCATCCGGAGGCGGCGGACAATCCCTTCTTCAAGCTGGCGCCGGCGTGGCTGCTGCTGCCGCTCGTCATCCTGTCGACGATGGCCACCGTCATCGCCAGCCAGGCCGTGATCACCGGCGCCTATTCGCTGGCGCGCCAGGCGATCCAGCTCGGCCTGCTGCCGCGCATGCTGATCCAGCACACGTCGGATACGCAGGAGGGACAGATCTTCATCCCGCGCATCAACGTCATGCTGCTGATCGGCGTGCTCGCCCTCGTCATCATCTTCCAGAAGTCCGACGCGCTCGCCTCGGCCTACGGGATCGCCGTCACCGGCACGATGGTCGTCACCACCTCCATCGCTTTCGTCGTGGTGTGGAAGCTGTGGCACTGGCCGCTGTGGCTGGCGCTCGCCTTCACCGGCACATTCCTCGCCGCCAACCTCGTCAAGGTGCTCGAAGGGGGCTTCGTGCCGCTCGCCATCGCCGCCTGCGCCATGGTGGTGATGTGGACCTGGGTGCGCGGGAACGCGCTGCTGGTGGGCAAGACTCAGCGCGATTCGATCACCACGCTCGCGCTGATCCGCATGCTGGAGAAATCCAAGCCCGTGCGCGTCTCCGGCACGGCGATCTTCCTCACCAACCACCCCGACACCGCGCCCTCGTCGCTGATGCACAACCTCAAGCACAACAAGGTGCTGCACGAGCGCGTCGTGGTGATGTCGATCAAGACGGAACCGACGCCGCGCGTGCCGCGGGCCAAGCGCTTCGAGATCGAGTCGCTGTCGGCCGATTTCTCCAAGGTCGTGCTGCACTACGGCTACATGGAGAGCCCGCGCATCCCCTCGGCGCTGGGATCGCTGCGCAAGGCGGGGCTCAAGTTCGACATCATGACGACGTCGTTCTTCCTGGGGCGGCGCACCATCAAGACGTCGCCCAATTCCGGCATGCCGCTGTGGCAGGACAGGCTGTTCGTCGCGCTCTCGAAGCAGGCGGCGAACGCCACCGACTTCTTCGCGATCCCCTCCGATCGCGTCGTCGAGCTCGGCGCGCAAATCTCGGTATGAACGCGCGTCGGCGCTTGTCCGAATCCGAGCATCTTTTTAGCTTCGTCCGCGAACCGCAGAGCGCGTGAGACGTTCTGCCTTCAACTGGCGCCGCACCTTTCGGCGGTGTCGGGCACGAGGGGCTGCCGCGCGGAATGCGAAACCTGCGGCAGCCCTTTTCTCGTCGAGCGTGATCTCGTCGTCCTGCGTGCCATCGGCGAGCCCGGGGTGACGCTCGACCTTCGATCGCTGCGGCGATCGACCTATGTCCGACGAAGGCGCCGCGCGGCGCTCGTCGTGTGATCGGAAACCATGACCATACGCGCTCAGCCGACCGCCTTCGAGAAAAGCACCGACGAACAGGCCGTCCTCGCGATCCTCTTCGCGCTCTCGTTCTCGCACCTCGTCAACGACACGATCCAGTCGCTGGTCCCGTCCGTCTATCCGATCCTGAAGGCCTCCTATCGGCTCGATTTCGGTCAGATCGGCCTGATCACGCTGGCGTTCCAGCTGACGGCTTCGTTCCTGCAGCCGGTGGTCGGGCTCGTCACCGACAAGCGCCCGGCGCCGTTCTCGCTTGCCGTCGGCATGGCCTTCTCGCTCTGCGGGCTGGTGCTGCTGTCGCGGGCGCCGAGCTATCCGGTCATCCTGGTCGCCGCCGCGCTCGTGGGCGTGGGGTCGTCGATCTTCCACCCCGAGGCCTCGCGCATCGCCCGCGCCGCGTCGGGCGGCCGCTACGGCTTCGCGCAGTCGCTGTTCCAGGTCGGCGGCTACTGGGGCGCGGCGCTGGGGCCGCTGCTCGCCGCCTTCATCGTGGTGCCGCACGGCCAGCACGCGATCGGCTGGTTCGCCGGCGTGGCTCTGGTCGGCATCGTCACCTTGACGACCATCGGTGCCTGGTACGCCCGACACCTCGCCGCGCGCCGGGGCGTCGCCCGCAGGACCGTCGCGGCCTCGGCCCTGCCGGGCCGGACGGTGGCCTTCACCATCGGGATCCTGCTGGTTCTGATCTTCTCCAAGTTCGTCTACATGGCGAGCCTGTCGTCGTACTACACGTTCTACCTCATCCATAAGTTCGGCGTCGGCGTGCAGACGGCGCAGCTGTTCCTCTTCGCCTTCCTCATGGCGACGGCGGTCGGCACCTTCTTCGGCGGCCCGATCGGCGACCGCTACGGCCGCCGCCTCGTGATCTGGGGCTCGATCCTCGGCGTGCTGCCGCTGACGCTGGCGATGCCCTACCTCAACTTGGCCGGGACCGGCATCTGCGCCGTGCTCATCGGGCTTGTGCTCTCCTCGGCCTTTCCCGCGATCATCGTCTTCGCGCAGGAATTGATGCCCGGCCGCATCGGCACGGTGACCGGCCTGTTCTTCGGCTTCGCCTTCGGCATGGGCGGCCTCGGTGCCGCCGTGCTCGGCGAACTGGCCGATGCCACCAGCATCACCACGGTGTACCGCCTCACCGCCTTCCTGCCCGCCATCGGCCTCCTCGCCTGGTTCCTGCCACGGCTCGAGCGGGCGCGATGAGCGAGGCGCCTGCGCCGAAGCCCAGGGTCGCGATCACCTATTGCACGCAGTGCAACTGGCTGCTGCGCTCGGCCTGGATGGCGCAGGAGCTGCTCCAGACCTTCGGCCAGAGCCTGGGCGAGGTCGCCCTGGTCCCGTCGACGGGCGGGGCCTTCGCGATCGCCGTGGACGGGACGATCGTGTGGGAGCGCAAAGCCGACGGCGGCTTCCCCGACGTGAAGACGCTGAAGCAGCGCGTGCGCGACCGGCTCGATCCGGCCCGGGATTTGGGGCATCTGGATCGACTCTAGCGAGACGGCGGGCTCCAGCCCTCACTCTTCCTTTCGGCAGAGCGCACAAAAAAACCAACCTAGATCATTGTCAAAAAGCATGGTCTTCATAGGCTTGCTCAAGGTTCGTTCCCACCCGGTGTGCGCCATGCCGCAATTCGCCAACGCGCGACGGTCGGTCGATGCGTCGATCGCCCGGCTTCGCCATTCGGTGATCAACCAGCGCCTGTTCATCACCTCGTTGAGAGACGAGGATGCCCGTCTGCACGCCGCGCGTTTGCAGTTGACGATCATGCAACAAAGTCTCGCTGCCGCCGAACTCGGCCAGGCGATATGCAGCGACGATACGGATGACTAGGACGTCTCTAGACCCTCACGATCGGCGGGCTTGCGAGAACGTCATGACCTCTCGACCCCGTGGCAGCGTCACTTCCGATCGGCGTAGCGTCGAGGCTCCGCGAGTCTCGCGCGCCCTTGGTAAAGCTTCTCCAATCGCGCGCTCATGGTCTGCAGCGTTTCGCGAGCCGTTCTCGCTTCCATCGCAGCGGAGCCCGCTTCCAACACGGCGACCAGCGCGGTCTGTCGTGCCACGCGCTGCTCTGCGGTCGCAATCAATGTGGCAATGAATTTCGATTCGCTTTTCAAGGCAAAGGGCCTCCAAAAACGCTGACGCTTGTTCGGTGCGCCCGCCCGGGTGCGATGAACGGCTTTATTTGTAAAGGGGTTCCGTTCCCGAAGAACGGAGCCCCTCTGCATTATTGCGGTGCAGCGATCAGCGCGTGGTGGCGGCGCCTGACATGGCGCCGCTGCCGGTCGACATCGCGCCGTCCTGGCTGGGTGCGCTGTTCGTGCCGGACATGGCGTTGCCGCGCGTCATCGCGCCGCCATTGGCGCCGCTCTCGGCGGAGGGCCGCGTCGAGGCCTCGCCGTCGGCCTTGCTGCCCTGTGCCGGTCCGGCGAGCGTCGTGCCCTGCTGCGCGGAGGCGGCGGTGATCCCGGCGAAAAGAAGGGCGGCCGCCGTCACGGCGGTAAAAGTGGTGGTGTTCATGGTTCGGGTCCTCGCCGCGGTATGGCGGCGTGACGGGTCATCTCTCTGGAGACGCGAGCGTTCCCGACCTTGCCGGTCAGGCTTGACCGTCCGAGAGAGCGAGCGGTCCGCCAGGCGTCGAATGGCCGGTCCTGCGCCTTGAAATCGAAGGCGTTGCGCGGGAATGCCGAGACAATCCTGCGCCGCGGACGCCACGACTAACAAATGATATCAGATCGGTCTTTCGCCTGATGTTAGTGTCAAAAAGCATATTTGGGCGAGGCGTCATGACATTGGGCGAACAGGACCTCGATATTCTCTGCTACGCCTGCCGCAAGTCGGTCCTCGTGTATCATCGAGGCGGCGATATTCGCGTCCGCTGCCCGACATGTCTGCAACGCGCGTCGTTGTCGAGCGCGATCGTCGAATGCCAGATCTACGCGACCGACGTCGAGGTGCTGACCGAGGCCGAGCTTCGACGATATCCCTACCGCTTCATGCCGGCGGGAGAACCGCCCGCGGACGCCGAGGATCTGTTCTCCTACGGCCGGGCCTTGAGCTAGGACTGCCGGGAATATCCATACGGAAAGCATGGTGCTGCGAGAGAGGATTGAACTCTCGACCTCTCCATTACCAATGGAGTGCTC
>CAZZWW010000039.1:0-13508 GCA_964657815.1 Vulcanimicrobiota bacterium
TCGGCACGGCCTCAGACGCATCGATGCCGATCACGTCCTCGATCTGCTGCTTGATGCGGTCCGGCTCGGCGGCCGGCAGGTCGATCTTGTTCAGCACCGGCACGATCTCGTGGCCGGCGTCGATGGCGGCGTAGACGTTGGCCAAGGTTTGCGCTTCCACGCCTTGAGAAGCGTCGACCACCAGCAGCGAGCCCTCGCAGGCGGCGAGCGAGCGGCTGACCTCGTAGCCGAAGTCGACGTGGCCGGGCGTGTCCATGAGGTTGAGGATGTAGGTCTTGCCGTCGTTGGCCTTGTACTCGAGCCGCACCGTCTGCGCCTTGATGGTGATGCCACGCTCGCGCTCGATGTCCATGGAATCGAGCATCTGCTCGCCCATGTCGCGCAGGGCGACCGTGCCGGTCTGCTGGATGAGCCGGTCGGCGAGCGTCGACTTGCCGTGGTCGATATGCGCGACGATGGAGAAGTTGCGGATGTTGTCGAGCGGTGCGGTGGCCATGGGGCGGCGTAGCAGGGGCGCGGGGTGGAGGGAAGGACGGGGTTGACGCTGCCGCGTCGCCGCCGCGCTCAGAAGAAGCGCAGGTACTTGTAGCCCGAGAAGATGTCGTGCGGATCGAAGCCGACGAGTGTCGTGACGTCGAGCCCGGTGCGGAAGATGAAGCTCGAGATGATCGGCACCTCGAACACCAGGAAGATCAGCGCGAAGCCGAGACCGGCCGCCATCGCGTTGGTTGTCGCCTGGACGTGCCCCGGCAGAAAGGGGCGGATGATGCCGAAGCCGTCCAGCCCGGGGATCGGCAGCAGGTTGAGCACGATGGCCGTGCCCTGGAAATACGCCAGCACCGCCAGCGCCGCCTCGATGTCGGAAGTCTCGTCGCCGTGCGGCGCGAGGTGGTAGAGCCCTGCCAGCAACAGCAGGAACAGGACGTTGGCGAGCGGGCCGGCGGCCGACACCGCCGAATCCCACCAGGCGCTGCGGATGGCGGCGTGGTTGATCCACACCGCGCCGCCCGGCAGGCCGAAGCCGCCGATGGCGATGTAGATCAGAGGCAGCAGGATCGACAAGAACGGGTCGGTGTATTTGAGCGGGTCGAGCGTCAGGTAGCCGGTCGCCGGGATCGAGCTGTCGCCGGCCTTGTAGGCGGTGACCGCATGGCCGAACTCGTGCAGGCAGAGGCTGACGATCCAGCCGGTGACGACGAAGACGAGCACGGCGGCCTGTCCTTCGACCAGGCCGTGCCACAGCGCCCCGCCGATCCCGGTGAAGAGCAGGCAGAGCATCAGGAAATTGAAGCTCGGCAAATGAGATGAATTCACGATGCCGACACTCCGGAAGCGGTATCGCAGCAGTTCGGTACGCCGCCTGTCAAGCACGAACGCCGCGGACATCCGCAGCCTGGGAGCACTCGCCCGTGCGGTGCGGCGGCCGCGTGCGTCTATTCCGCGACAGACTCGCTCCGCGTGGGCTTGAGCGTCTCCAGCTCGGTACCGCAGGAGCCGGCGAAGGTGCGGCCCGGCAGGAGATCTTCCGGCAATTCGAGCGTCGCCCCCTGGCCGAAGGTCGCGAGGAAGCGTTCGATGGTGATCGACAACACGACGTCGGGACGCTCCTGCTCCAGGAGATCGTAGAAATAGGACATCGAGCTGACCGCTACGATCCGCGAGAAATTCTGGGCGAGAAAGGGGATCAGGGCGTTCGAAAACGAGTCTCGGAAGAGGACGCAGGTCGGCAGGGTGCGGTCGGCGCTCTCGTAGATGTGGACGGCCCCCCGCCCGAAATTGTGGTTCTGGTAGATGGGCGCGGGTTGGGCCGGCCGCTTGAGGAAGCTGGCGCTCTCCTCGCGCTCGACCGCGAAGCGCACGCCGAGGTCGCCGACATAGCGCTTCTCGACATATTCGATCGCGTCCACCGGGTAGAGAGGCGCATCCATGTCTTGCCCGAGACTCTTCACCAGGGCCGCGTAGCCGATGTAGGCGCCGAAACTGGACCAGTGCGTGTCGGTCTTGAAGAAGGTCGGCTGCCGATCGCCCGCCGCTCTCAACTCCTCGACCGGGTAGAGCACCCGAGGGCGGATCGAGTCCTCGAGAGCGCCCAAGATCTGCAAGGCGGCCCGCCGCTTCGACAGCCGGATCGATCGCGGGAGCTTGTCGGCGTAGACGACGTGCTTTTCGGGAATGATCATCTCGCGGAAGACCGCCCCGTGGCGCTCGCACCATTCCGCCCGGCGCAACAAAACCTGCGTCCAGACCGCGAGCTGGCTGTCGTGAAAGCGCAACGCGCCCGTCAACTGGTCGATGGCATCGTGATCCTGGTGGAACAGGTAGCCGTCGGCCCCCACGATCGGCATGTGATGCAGCATCGCACGCTCATCGGCGGTGATCAGCGGCCTCGCCTCGCCGCGAGAGAGGCTCCACGCCACGCGAGCGACGAGGCGTTTCGCCGATGGCACTTCGCGATGGATCCAAGCGTAGAGGGATTGCCTGGCCTTGCTCATGGCGGTCCGCTCCGCCTGCCGGAGACCCCGCCGGCTGGCGACCGCTCGTCGGCGCGTGCCACCCCACCCTTCCTCATCCGCAACTCTGATCCTCTTCTTGCCCGAGCGCGGCGCCCTCGTCCTAGGCGACAAACTTACGAAACATTCCGTCGGAAAGACGGTCCGCAGGTGGATGCCTTCGGCATCCGGCGCGCGTCCCACGGCTTCCCGATGTCGCGCCTATCACAGAACCGACGCGGAGATAACCGAGGCGGCCCGCTTCGGACAAGCCGACGCGCCTCGACGCCGGCGCCGGCAGAGGGCCGTGCCCGCGGCTCCTATCGATCTGTCGCCTTCCAACCTAAGGAAAGGGCTGGTACAGAAGCGGCCAAGGCAAAGTGCAATTCTTGACGACGGGCTTCGGGGATCCGGCGACCATGGACACGGCGGAATTTCTGTTTCCTCCAGACCTCGAGGTCACACCACTTTCCCTCGATCGTGCCCTTTTCATCGGATCATGCCTTTCAGAAGCCTATTTGCGGCGTCTTCGAGCACGTTATCCGGATGCCACTTTCGAATTCGTGCTTTATAATAATCTTTCCGACTTGCCAGCCAAGACCGATGCTGAAATCAAGGCCTTCGACTATCAATACGTTCAATTTCCACTTCGTAGTGTCATTACGGATGCCGCAGTCCGGATTGCTGATTATGACAAGGAGGAAGGCGCGGCTCGCCTGCTCGAGGTCGGCCGGCACAACATCGATGCCATGTTGCGGAAGGCCCTTTTCTATCACGAGCGTACCGGCCTTTTGACCTTCGTTTCGAGCTTCATCGTTCCGCAGGGGAGCCTCGCGCCCAGCGTCAAGGATGCACGCTCGCCCGTTGATCTCTCCTGGATCATCGACTCGCTGAACACGTACCTCGCTCGCGCCATCGCGCCGTTGCACAATGTCTTTTTCGCCGACATCGAGGGTATCGCGGCCACGCTCGGCAAGCGGTTCTTCCTCGACGACATCTTCACGTTCGCGTCGCACGGGTCGGTCTTCTACAGCGACTGGCATCTCTTTGAAGCCGACCGGATCGAAGCCGTGCCGGCGATGGACGCTTTGTTCGAGAATCGCACCGAGGAATTCTTCGAAGCCGTCTTCCGCCAGATCGAGCATCTACGTCGAACCGCGATCGCTCTCGATGCGGTCAAGGTCGTGATCTTCGATCTCGATTATACGATGTGGCGTGGCCAGCTGATCGAAGGCTACCAAGACGGCCAATCGCGACCGCCGACCGACGGCTGGCCTCTCGGCGTCTGGGACACGATCAATCAGTTGCGGTGGCGCGGCATCATGGTCGCGATTTGTTCCAAGAATGACGTCCACCTCGTCGAGGCCCTCTGGGACGAAGTCGTTCAGCCGCCATTTCTAAGGATGACCGATTTCATCGCGGCGAAGATCAACTGGATCGCCAAGAGTGAAAACATCCGGGATATCCTCACGCAGCTTTCGTTGACGGAACAAAGCTGTGTCTTCGTGGACGACAATCCGATCGAGCGCGAGGCCGTCAAAGCTGCGCTGCCCGGAATCAGGACGATGGGCTCCAATCCGCTTGTCACCAAGCGTGTGCTGCTATGGGCCTCGGAGACCCAGACAGCGTCCCGCAGCGAAGAGACGCGGCGACGCGAAAGCATGCTTCAGAGCCAGTTCGAGCGCGAAAACCAGCGCGCCGCGATGTCTCACGACGATTTCCTGCGGAGCCTCTCGACGAAAGTGACGCTGCGCAGGATCGCCGGTGCGGACGATCGGTCGTTCGGTCGCGTTTTCGAGCTTCTCAACAAGACGAACCAGTTCAACACCAACGGTAAACGCTGGACGATCGAAGAGCTGAAGGCCTTCATGGCCCAGGGCGGCGAGATCTACGTGTTCGACGTCGAGGATCGTTTCACGACCTACGGTCTCGTCGGCATCCTGATCGCAATCAAGTCTACGATCTCGCAATTCGTGATGAGCTGCCGCGTGCTCGGCATGGATGTCGAGCTGGCGGCATTGCACGGCGTCGTCGATCTCATCCGTGAGACCCGCCCCGGGGCCGTCACCGCCCGCATCGTCCACACCAAGAGCAATACGCCTTGCCGCACGGTCTTCCAAAGAGCTGGCTTCAAGCGCGGCGTCCTGAACCTCGACCATTACGAGCTGAAGTCGTCGTCACGGGTCGTACGGCCCGCACACGTCGACCTGCTGGTGCTGCAGCACCAGCATGCTTGAACGCTGCCACTTTCAGGAAGCATGTCGTCCGTGATCGTGATGTTACGCAAGGCCCTGAGGATTCGGCCCAGGTCTTTAAGCGACGAAAGTATAAGCCGGCTCTTGCTGGAAGCGGGAGGCGAGCCTGCGAGCCTGATCCAGCATAATATGTCCCGCCCTTTGGCCATGCCGGCTCGCGTGGTGATGGGGACGGTGAAGGCGAGCTTCGAGCGGGACGACCTCGCTGTTTCCCTGCGGCTCCTTCTGCCTGCTGGTCTACGGTGTGGACGCTTGCGGCTTCGAGCTGGAAAGACAGAGGTCGACGCGGACCTCGCCTGTCGCGATCGATGGCAGAGTTTGCGCCTTCGCGCCTCGAGGCCGGCGAACTCGCCCGCCGAACCGATCGAATTGCTGGCCGACGTGCCGGCCGCCGGGCGCGCAAACCTTTTCACGGCAGACTTGGTGGTCGCGAGCGAGACTCCCATCCTGCCCTATCAGGTCGTGACCTGCGAGAGGCTGGCCTCGCTTGTCGAAGACGTCGAGGTCGAGAGGATAGCGGACGCAACGTCCATCGCGCTCGCGCCCATCGAGTTCGGAACACGCGTGAAGCCCGACTATCCCGTTGTCGAACACCCTCCGAATGGTTGGACGGACGACAGGATCGAATGGGGCCCTCTCAGCAAGTTTTGCGTCCGCGACGCCGTCGTGCACGGTGAGGAAGGCTGGGTGACAGTTGGCCCCTATATCCTCGAAGAGAGCATCCGCCTCGCGTCGTTTCGCGACGACGAACTGCGGTTCACCGCCATCGGCAGCGGTGTGGTGCTCATGCGCACCCATGCGCCGCGCTGGAGCGTCGACACCGCGGCAAACCTTTTCTCCGGATATCCGGGCGCCCGGAACTACGCGCACTGGATGATCGACATATTACCTGCTGCGGCTCCTCCTTTGCTCGACGATGACACCGTTTTGCTCTGGCCCGATATCGAAAGCTCGTTCCGCGACGAGTGCCTCGCTTTTTTGAAGCGACGCAACCGTTGTGTGTTTCTGGCTCCCGGTGCGGCGGTGACGTGTCGTCGGTTGCGCATCAACCCGTTTTCCCATGTGGACGCCGGCCACTTTCCACATCCGGCCCGCATGGCCTTCGTTCACGCTCTGCTCGAGGAGGCAAAGCCCGATAGCCAAGCGTGCCGCCTAATCTACGTTTCGCGGCGCGACAGCGGCGCGCGTAACCTTTGCAACGAGGACGAGATCATCGCCCTCGTCAAAGCTCGCGGGTTCGAGGTGCTCACGCTCACAGGGATGCCGGTGATAGAGCAAGTGCGCCGCTTCGCGGAAGCGGCCATCGTCGTCGGCCCTCACGGAGCCGGCCTGACCAACGTCATCTTCTGCCGACCACGGACGATGTTCTTGGAGCTCCTGCCTGATTTCTACGTGCAATGGTGCATGCGCCGCATCGCTAGCCTCGTCCCCGTCCGCTACGGCTGCGTCATCGGTCGAGCGGAGAGCGAAGCGCATACGCAGCAAGCCCTCAACTGGCGCGTCGATGCGGATCAAGTCGCCGCGGCCCTCGATGACATGCTGAAAAGCGTCAGTCCGTCGCTTGTTTGAGCGGCGGCACAGCGACGATCGCCCCTCCGCGACGGCTTGGCGATCCGCCTGATCAGACGTCGCTAAAGTGACTTCGCCAAGGACATGTCCGGTCGCATCGCCGCTTTCCCCGTCGTCCCCTTCTGCTCCGCGAACACCGTCCCGATCAGCAGCAGGCACGGCCCTGTCGGCCCGGCCGCCCGCGCCAGTTCGGGCATCGCCGCCACGGTCCCCCACACCCGCCGCTCGTCGGGGCAGGTGGCGCGCTCGACCAGCACGCATGGCGTCTCGTGCGCAAGGCCGTGGGCGAGCAGCTTGTCCACCAGCGCCGGCATGGTGCGCACGCCCATGTAGACCACGGTGCTGGCGCCGGAGTCGGCCAGGGCGCGCCAGTCGATGTCCTCCGGCAGGCGGCCGTCCCTGGCGTGCGCGGTGACGAACTGCAGGCGCCGCGCGGCGCTGCGCTCGGTGAGCGAGGTGCCGAGCGAGGCGGCGGCCCCCAGCGCAGCGGTGATGCCCGGGACCACGCTGACGGGGATGCCGGCGGCGCGCAGTCCCTCGATCTCCTCGTTGGCGCGGCCGAAGATCATCGGGTCGCCGCCCTTGAGGCGGACCACGCGCTTGCCCTCGCGCGCCAGGCCGATCATCAGCTCGGTGATCTCGTCCTGCTTGCAGGAGGGCAGGTAGCCGCGCTTGCCGACGTCGATCTTGCGCGCCTCGCGCCGCGCCATGTCGACCACCGCCGGCGCCACCAGCTTGTCGTACAGAACGACGTCGGCGCCCTGCAGCGCCTTGACCGCCTTCAGCGTGACGAGGTCGGGATCGCCGGGGCCGGCGCCGACCAGGGTGACGCGGCCGGCGGTGGCCTCGGGCCGCGTGGCGGCGGCGAGGAAGGCGTCGAAGTCGGCCTCGTCGGGCGGTGCGCCGTCCGGACCGAGGGCGCGTTCGGAAAAACGCTCCCAGAAGGTGCGGCGGCCGTGAAACGGCAGACGCAGCGGCACGACGCGTTCGCGCCAAGCCCGTGCGGTCTGCGCCCAGAGCTTGAGCGTCTCCGGCAGCAGCGCCTCGAGCCGGGCCCGGACCGCCTGGCCGAACACCGGTGCCGTGCCGTGGGTGGAGATGCCGATGACCAGCGGCGAACGCTCGACGATGGCGCCGAACTGGAAGTCGCAGAAGGCCGGATTGTCGATGGCGTTCATCGGCACGCCGGCCTCGCGCGCCGCCTGCTTGAAGCGTGCGGCCTCGGAATCGTCCTCGGTGTCGAGGAGCACGATCGCCGCGCCGGCGAGGTCGGCGGGTGCCCAGTCGCGCTCGTGCAGCGTCAGGCGCGGCGCCAGCGCGATAAGCTCGCGCATCTCGTGGCAGGGATGGGTGGCGTAGACGTCGACGTAGGAGCCGGTTGCGTGCAGCAGCTCGGCCTTCCACACCGCGCGCTCGGTGGCGCCGGCCAGCACGGTGCGCTTGCCGGCGAGCGCGAAGAACACCGGCAGCACCGCCAGGTCTCGCATCGGCGTGCGAACGGGCACCCGCGCGCGATCCCCGTCTTCGGCTCCTCCGGTCATCGCCTGGTCCCTCGAAGCATGCTGCCTTCGCAATGCTCGCGCCGCCGGTCGGATGTCGCCATGAGGCTCGACCACGTCAAGGGTCGCGCGGGACACGGTGAGGCCGTCATGGTCTTAAGACCGGAACCCTCGCGCAAACAACATGTTGCTTCGCAGCGGATCGCGCGGGCAGGACACATCATGACGGAGCTTGTGCCACCCCCCACGCGACGACCGCCGCCGGACGCGCCGGCCGACCTCGCGCGCACGCTGGACACGCTGGCGACGGCGGTCATGATCCTCGTCACGGTCGGCATCCTGTATTTCGCGCGCGAGATCCTGATCCCGGTCGCCATTGCAATCATCCTCAGCTTCGTCCTCTCGCCACTGGTCAAGGGGCTGCGCCGGTTCGGCCTCGGCAAGAAGGTCGCCGTCGGCCTGGCGGTCCTGTTGACCTTCATCGTCGCCGTCGGCCTGGGCGCGATCCTCGCCAAGCAGGTTTCGGACCTCGCCGGCGACGCCTCGCGCTACCAGGCCACCGTGTCGCACAAGGTGGAGGGCGTGCGCAGCTTCGCCGCCAGCAATCCTCTGCTCGGCAAGGTGAATTCGCTCATCGCCGACGTGGACAGAACCTCCTCCGCCAAGCCGGACAAGCCCGCGCCGGGGATGTTCACGCCGCGCAACGACGGCCGCAAGCCCGCGCCGGTGCCGATGCCGGTGGAACTCGTGCAGTCGCCGCCAGGCATCCTGAGCCTTCTGCAGACCGCCGCCGGCGCGGTGGCCACCCCGCTCGCCACCGCCGCCGTCGTCGCCATCTTCATCGTCTTCATCCTCATGCAGCGCGAGGACCTGCGCAACCGCCTGATTCGTCTCGCCGGTTCGAACGACCTGCAGCGCACCACGCTGGCCTTGAACGATGCCGCGCGCCGGCTCAGCCGCTACTTCCTGGCGCAGGTGCTGCTCAACGCCGGGTTCGGCATCGTCGCCGCAATCGCGCTCTCGATCATCGGTGTGCCCGGCGCGATCCTATGGGGGATCGTCGCCAGCTTCATGCGCTTCATCCCCTACGTCGGCTCGGCGGGCTCGGCGCTGTTCCCGGTGCTGCTCGCGCTCGCCGCCAGTCCGGGCTGGGCCATGGCGGTCGAGACAATGGCCTTCTTCGGCGCGCTCGAGTTCATCGTGGGGCAGGTGGTCGAACCCCTGGTCTACGGCCGCAACACCGGCATCTCGCCTTTCGCCGTGGTGCTGTCGGCGACCTTCTGGACCTGGCTGTGGGGACCCGTCGGTCTGGTTCTGGCGACGCCGATGACGGTCTGCGTCGTCGTCATGGGGCGCCACGTCGAGCGCCTGTCCTTCCTCGACGTCCTGCTCGGCGACGCGCCGCCGCTGACGAACGTCGAGAGTTTCTACCAGCGCATGCTGTCGGGCGACGCTTCGGAGGTGTTCGACCACGCCGACACCTACCTCGCCGAGCACTCGCTGCTGAACTATTGCGATGCGATCGCGATGAAGGCGCTGCTCATGGCGCAGGACGACGTCCGGCGCGGCGCCCTGAGCGAAGAGCGTCAGCTGCGCATCCGCGACACGATGCGCGATCTCGCCGACGAACTCGCCGACCGCGACGCCGGCCCGATCCTCCCGGAGAATGATTCAGGCGCGGCGCCCGCGTTCGATGCGCCGGTCGAAGACGGGGCGGCGCGCCACGATCTCGAGGCGGACCTGCCGCAGCACGTCGTCCTCGCCCCGGGCTGGGCCGAAAGCGGCGCGGTGCTGTGCGTCGCCGGGCGCACCCCGCTCGACGAGGCGGCGGCCCACCTCCTCGCCGACCTGCTGAAGCAACGCGGCTTTGGCGCGCGCGTCGAACCGGCGACCAGCCTCGCGGACGCCGGCAGCGGCCGCGAGGGGTGGACGCCCCGCCTCGTCATCCTGTCGTTCCTCGATGCCGATCTCAGCGTGGCGCAGGCCCGTTTCGCCGTGCGCCGCCTGCGCCGCCGCGTTCCCGACGCGTCGCTCGCCGCCGCCTTCTGGATGGCGGAGGACGATGCGGGACGTGTCACCGGCCTCTGCCACAACGTGCGCGCCGACATTTGCATCTCGAGCCTTCGCGAGGCGATACGCCTCTGCCTCGATCGCGGGGCGGCACGGGCCGGGTCGGCGTCGGACGATGTGCCGGGCCATGAGCGCGAAGACGATGCGACGCCATTGCAACAGTCAAGTCGGGCCGAGGAAACGACTGTTTAGAACGGGTCAAAATAGTGTCACAAGGCACAGAAAACTTTTGCCTGTGCCGGGAAGCGCGATCTAGACCTTAGCTCAAGGCGGTATCGCTCCGCCGTACTATGGATCTGGCCGATGACGACCCGCGCTTTTCCTGCCCTCGCTCTCGCGACGCTGCTCCTGACCTGTGGTGCAGCGGCCGCTCAGGACAACGCCACCAGTTCCGACCCCAACGAGAATCGCGACATCAGCACGGTCGCGACGCCGGCCTCGACCGGTACGGTGGCCGAGGCCGTCACCAACGCGACGCCGTCGATCCAGAGCTCGCTCGGCAAGTACGGCGATCCCGGCGGCATCCGCGCCTTCCTCGACAAGCACGGCATCGACTACAACTTCACCTACATCGGCGAGGTGCTGGGCAATCCGACCGGCGGCTACAAGCGCGGCGCGACCTACGAGGGCCGCCTCGACATGCAGCTCGACGTCGATGCCGACAAGCTCGCCGGGATCAAGGATTTCGCGATCCACGCCCAGGCCTTCCAGATCCACGGCCGCGGCCTGTCCGGCAACAACCTGCTCGACCTCTTCACCGTCTCGAACATCGAGGCCTTCCCCGACACCAAGCTCTACGAGCTGTGGGGCGAACAGAAGTTCTCCGACGGCAAGATCTTCGTGCGCGTCGGCCAGCTCGCCGCCGACACCGAGTTCTTCATCAGCCAGACGGCAACGCTTTTCATATCCTCGACGTTCGGCTGGCCGGCGAGCTACGCCAACGATCTTCCCTCGGGCGGTCCGGCCTATCCGTTGGCGACCCCGGGCGTGCGCGTGAAGTACCAGCCCAACGATCACCTCACGGTTCTCGCCGCCGTGTTCAACGGCGACCCGGCCGGCGTCTATCGGCCCGGCGTCAACAACATCCTGCCGCAGCTGCGCGATCGTGGGGGTACCGATTTCCGCCTCTCGGACCCGCCGCTGGTGATCGCCGAGGCGCAATACGCCTACAACCAGGAGAAGGATTCCAAGGGCCTGCCGGGCACGATCAAGGTCGGCTACCTCCACCACTTCGAGTCGTTCCCGGATTTCTACCAGACGACGGTTCCGGGAATCCCCGGCACCAACGGCACGGTGCGGGGCAACGACAGCGTCTACGGCATCATCGACCAGACCGTGTACCGCAAGCCCGGAACCACGGACCAAGGCGCGGCGGTGTTCTTCCGCGTCACGGCCTCGCCGGCCGACCGCAACCTGATCGATCTCTACCTCGACGGCGGCGCAGCCTACAAAGGCCTGTTCCCGAATCGACCCGACGACACGATCGGCTTCGCCGCCGCCTACGGCAAGATATCGAACGCGGTCAGCACCTCCGACATCGTGACCGGCGCCGCGCCGCTGGTGCGCGACTACCAGGCGCTGCTCGAGCTCACCTACCAGTACGCGGTGATCCCCGGCGTGACCGTTCAGCCCGATTTCCAGTACGTCTTCCATCCCGGCGCGCACGGCGTCGCCGACCAGAACGGCCTGCCGCTGCGTGACGCCGCGGTGTTCGGCGCGCGTTTCTCGGTGCATTACTGAGGCGCGGCGTCCACCCGCAGAAGGCTCTTGTCGCATCGCAGTGGAGCGGCTATACGGCGCCCTCGCTTCGGCAGTGCCGGGGCGTGCGGCCCTTGCCAACGGGTCGACAAAACGGCCGGGGTCATAGCTCAGTTGGTAGAGCGCTTCAATGGCATTGAAGAGGTCTGCGGTTCGATTCCGCATGGCTCCACCATCACCGGTTGTCGTCTTCCATGCCGTCTGCTTGGTAACGACGGACTTCTAGACAGTCGTCGAGCCTCCGCGGTCGCGAAAGCTTGACCACGACGCCCGGCTCCGCCCACAAAGGCTGCGGCAGGAGCACCTTATGACGAGCCGTATCATCGCCGTGGAGCCGTTCGACCTCGTGGTCTTCGGCGGTACCGGCGACCTCGCCTACCGCAAGCTGTTCCCCTCGCTTTACCTGCGTGACCTCGACGGCCAACTCACCGATCCGACGCGGATCGTCGGCGTATCGCGCCAGGAGCTGTCGGACGATGCGTTCCGCGACAAGGTCGCCGAAGCGCTCCGGCGCTTCGTCAAGCCAGAGCGTCTTGCGGGGCCGACGCTCGGCCGCTTCCTCGCGCGCCTGCATTACCTCCGGGTCGACGCAAAAGGGGATGCCGGCTGGGACGACCTGAAAAGTCTGCTCGCCGACGGACTCGACCGCGTGCGCGCCTTCTATCTCGCCACCGCGCCCGAGCTGTTCGACCCGATCACCCACAAGCTCGACGCGCGCGGGCTGCTGACGCCCAAGACCCGCGTCGTGCTTGAGAAGCCGCTCGGCAAGGATCTCAGTTCCGCCCGCAAGATCAACAGCGCGGTCGGGGAGGTGCTGGACGAGGCGCGCATCTACCGGATCGACCATTACCTCGGCAAGGAGACGGTACAGAACCTGATGGCGCTGCGCTTCGCCAACCTGCTGTTCGAGCCGGTGTGGAACAAGGCGCACGTCGACCACGTGCAGATCACCGTCGCCGAGACCGTCGGCGTCGAGGGCCGCGGCGCGTACTACGACACCGCGGGGGCGCTCCGCGACATGCTGCAGAACCACATGCTGCAACTGCTCTGCCTCGTCGCCATGGAGCCACCCTCGGCCATGGAGGCCAACGCGTTGCGCGACGAGAAGCTGAAGGTGCTGCGCGCGCTCAAGCCCATCGACGTGTCCAACGTCAAGACGCTGACCGTGCGCGGCCAGTACAAGGCCGGCGCGATCGACGGCAAGAGCGTGCCGGGCTATCTCGACGAACTGCCGGGCAACGGCGCGGCCAAGGCCGAGAGCGCGACCGAGACCTTCGTCGCTTTGAAGGCCGAGGTGCAGACGTGGCGCTGGGCTGGCGTGCCGTTCTACCTGCGCACCGGCAAGCGGCTGCCGAACCGTCTCAGCGAGATCGTGATCCAGTTCCGCGACGTGCCGCTCTCGATCTTCGGCGAGGCCGGCGGCGGTTTGTCGGCCAACCAGCTCGTCATCCGGCTGCAGCCCGACGAAGGCGTCAAGCTCTTCCTGATGATCAAGGATCCCGGTCCGGGCGGCATGCGCTTTCGCGAGGAGAGCCTCAATCTCTCGTTCGCCGACACGTTCAAGGGGCAGAACCCCGACGCCTACGAGCGCCTGCTGATGGACGTGATCCGTGGCTCGCAGCAACTCTTTATGCGCCGCGACGAGGTCGAGGCGGCGTGGATGTGGGCCGACCCGATCCTCGAGGCGTGGTCGCGCCAGGCGCAGCCGCTTCAGGGGTATACGGCGGGCGCGTGGGGGCCTTCGGCCAGCGTCGCGCTGATCGAGCGCGACGGCCGTACCTGGCACGAGGCGCCTTCGTTGTAGAGCTCTTCGATGTCTCGCGCCCACCCTTGTCATTCCGGGTTCGGCCCCGCGAGCCCCGGAACGA
>CAZZWW010000040.1:0-13425 GCA_964657815.1 Vulcanimicrobiota bacterium
CCTTGCTTGAACAGGAGCCCGAGCTTTTCAAGAGCCTTGCGGTGGCGCCCCAGCACCAGGCATCCGGCCGTGTCGCGGTCGAGCCGGTGCGCGAGCGCCGGGTCGCGCGGCAGGCCGAACCGCAGGGCGCCGAAGCCCTCCTCCAGGTTGGCGCCGCCCTTGGGGCCGCGGTGCACGGCGATGCCGGCGGGCTTGTCGATCACCAGCATCAGGGCGTCGCGATAGAGCAGGCGCGCCTCGAGATCGAGGTCCACCTCCGCGTTCAGGGTTTCTCCATCACGCTCCGCCAGCATCGCTCGCTCGCACCTTCGCCTCGACCAGTTTTCGTCTTATACCTCCGACGAGTTTTCGTCTGATCGCCGCTACTGACCAATCTTCGTGTCCTAGGGCGCGAACGGAGTTCGATGTTGGGTCACCTGTCATCACTGAGCCGCTGCGCGGCCGGCGCCTGCGCGCTGGCTCTGCTTCTCGCCGGATGCGGTCGTAAGGGGCCGCTGGAACCGCCGCCGGGCGTGCCCCAGGCCAACGTGCCGCCGGCCGTGCTGCAGGCGCAGCAGCAGCGCGTGCTGCAGGACACCGACAGCCCCGGCCTGATCCAGTCGCCGAACTATGTCTACGAGCGCTCCGCCGTTGCCAAGCTGAACTCGGCCACCTCGGTCCCGCCGCCGCGCCCGATCAACGCGCCGCCGGTGCGAGAGCCCAGCACCTTCTTCCTCGATCCGCTGGTCAAGTAGCCGATCCATGCACCATTTCGCTATGCGCGACGGCGTGCTCCACGCCGAGGACGTCGATCTCTGCGCCCTCGCCGACGCCGTCGGCACGCCGTTCTACTGCTATTCCACCGCGACGATCCTGCGCCATTACCGCGTGTTCCGCGACGCCTTCGCTGGGCTCGACGCGCTGGTGTGCTACGCCGTCAAGGCCAACTCCAACCAGGCGGTGCTGGCGACGCTGGCGCGCGAGGGCGCCGGCACCGACGTCGTCTCCGAGGGCGAGCTGCGCCGGGCGCTGGCCGCCGGCGTGCCGGGTGACCGCATCACCTTCTCCGGCGTCGGCAAGACCGAGCACGAAATGGCGGCGGCGCTGGAGGCCGGCATCCTCTGCTTCAACGTCGAATCCGAGCCGGAGCTTGCGACCCTGTCGCGCATCGCGACGGAAAAGGGTCTCACGGCCTCGGTGGCGCTGCGGGTCAATCCCGACGTCGACGCGCTGACCCACGCCAAGATCGCCACCGGCAAGGCCGAGAACAAGTTCGGCATCCCCATCGAGCGCGCCCGCGCCGTCTACCGCGAAGCGGCGGCGCTGCCGGGCCTCGCCGTGACAGGCGTCGACATGCACATCGGCTCGCAGATCACCGATCTCGCGCCTTTCGACAGCGCCTTCGCCATCCTCGCCGGCTTCCTGGACGCGCTCGCCGCCGACGGCCACCGCATCCATCACATCGATCTCGGCGGCGGCCTCGGCATCCCCTATCGGGCCCACGAGGACCCCGAGAGCTACCATCCCGAGCGCTACGCCGCGGTCGTGCGCCGGCATCTCGGGCGCTTCCCCTGCCAGCTCGTATTCGAGCCGGGCCGGCTGATCGTCGGCAACGCCGGCATCCTCGTCACCGAGGTCATGCTGGTGAAGCAAGGCGAGTCCAAAAGCTTCGTCGTCGTCGATGCCGCGATGAACGACCTAATCCGCCCGACGCTCTACGAGGCCCATCACGAAATCGAGCCGCTGCGCACGCCGCCGGCTGATCGTCCCGTTGTCGAGGCCGACGTGGTCGGTCCCGTCTGCGAAACCGGCGATTACCTCGCCCTGGCGCGCACCATGCCGCGGCCGCAGCCGGGCGAGCGCCTCGCCGTGATGTCGGCCGGCGCCTACGGCGCGGTGCAGAGCGGCACCTACAACACGCGCCTCCTCGTGCCCGAGGTGTTGGTCCACGGCGCACAATGGAGCGTCGTGAGGCCGCGCCCCTCCTACGAAGAGCTGATCGGGCTCGACAAACTTCCGGCGTGGTTGCGATAACAGGTGTCTCACGCCCGTTCCGCCGCCGCGCGGAGCTGGAGGAGTTCTCTTGCCCAAACCCACGACCAGTCAACCGCAAAGCCCCGTCGAGCGCCGCCTCGCGCGCCTCGTCGCGTGGGGACGCGGCATCGATCTCTGGGAGCGGGTGTGGCGCGGCTTGATCCCGCCGCTGGTCGTCGCGGGCGTCTTCCTGACCGTGTCCTGGCTCGGCCTGTGGCTTGCCGCGCCGCACTGGGCCCGCGCGGCCGGGCTCGTGTTGTTCGCGATCGCCTTCGGTGCTTCCACCTTCGGCCTCTGGCGCCTCAGGCCGCTGAGCCGCGCCGGCGCGCTGCGCCGCGTCGATCGTGCCTCTGGCGCCATCCACCGCCCAGCTGCGGCGCTCGACGACCGCCTGGCCGCCGCCGGCCGCGACCCCGCGACCGATGCCTTGTGGGCGCTGCATCAGCGCCGCGCCGAGAGCGAGGCGGCCAGCCTGACCGCCGGCCGCCCCTCGCCGCGCGCCGTGGAACTCGACCGTTACGCGCTGCGCTTCGGCGTGGTGGCGGCGCTGTTCGCCTGCGCCCTCGTTGCCGGGCCGCAGCGCTACGCCCGCGTCGCCGCCGCCTTCGATTTCGGCGAGGCCGGGGCGCCGGGACCCGGCTACCGCATCGACGCCTGGATCGACCCGCCGGCCTACACGGGCAAGCCGCCGGTGCTGCTCGATCTCGCCTCCGACGCGGCCCGCGACGCCGCGCACCCGTTCCGCCTAGCCGCGCCGGCCGGCTCGATCGTGGTCATCCGATCATCGGGCGGCAGCCCCGTCGAGGTCGAAACTTCCGGGCCGCTGCTGCCCCCGGCCAAGCCCAAGAAGGACGAGGCCAAGCAAGACTAGGCCAAGAAGAACGACACCAGGGCGCAGGACGCGGCGCCGGCCGGTGACAACGAGACCAAGCTGGTCCTGCACGGCGATAGCCGCCTGACCCTGCGCCACGGCGGAGGATTGCGTGGTACCTACGACCTGACCGCGATCCCCGATCGTCCCCCGTCGATCGCGTTGCGTGAGGTGCCCAAGCACAATGCGCGGGGGTCGTTGACGCTGGCCTACACCGTCGGCGACGATTATGGCGTGGCGAGCGCGGAGGCACGGTTCTCGGCACCCAAGATCGACGGCACGCCGGCGGCGGGTCCGGCGCTGGTCGATCCGCCCAAGGTCCAACTCTCGTTGCCCGGCCTCAGCCATGGCCTCGGTGATGGTGAGACCACGGCCGATCTCTCGGAGAGCCCCTGGGCCGGCGCCAGCGCCACCATGGTGCTCGTGGCACGGGACGAGGGCGGCAACGAGGGCCGCAGCGAGCCTGTCGAGATCGTGCTGCCCGAGAAGCCGTTCACCAATCCGATCGCGCGCGCTCTTGTGGAGCAGCGCCGCAACCTCGTGCTGAACCCCGGCGAGCGCAACCAGGTCGCGGCGGCGCTGGACGCCATGATGATCGAGCCCGACGCCTTCGGCGAGACTTCGGGCGTCTACCTCGGGCTGCGCTTCGCCGCCGACACGCTGGCGCAGGCGCAGACCAATCCGCAGCTCGTCGCCGTGGCCGACTATCTCTGGGGCATGGCGCTGCAGATCGAGAACGGCGACCTCACCGAGGCGGAGAAGGCGCTGCGCAATGCCGAGAAGGCCTTGCGCGACGCCATCGACCGCCGCGCGCCGCCCGAAGAGATCGCCAAGCTCACCGAGCAGCTGCAGGCGGCGATGGACAAGTTCCTGAAGGAGCTCGCCGAGCAGGACAAGAAGAGCGACAAGCAGCAGGCACAGGCCGATCGCAACGCCAAGTCGATCTCCAAGAACGACCTTCAGAAGCTGATCGATCGGCTGAAGGAGCAGGCCAAGTCCGGCAATCGCGAGGAGGCCAAGAAGGCGCTCGACGAGTTGCAGGACCTCCTCGAGAACCTGAAGACCGCCAAGCGTCAGAAGGCCGACCCGCAGGCCCGCGCGATGGCCGAGGGGCTGAACCAGCTCGACCAGATGATGCGCGACCAGCAGGACCTGCGCGACGAGACCTTCAAGAAGGGCCAGGGTGGGGAGCAGCAGTCTCAGCGCGAGGGCGGAGAAGAGGGCGAGCAGCAGCCCGGCATGGAAGGGCCGGGCATGCGTCCCGGCCGTCCCGGTCGGTCGCAAGGCCACGGGCAGGGAGGCCAGCAGGGTCAGGGCGAACAGGGCCAAGGTCAGCAGGGCGGCGGTCAAGGCAAGGGCGGCAGCGGCCAAGGCAAGAGCCTGGGGCAGCGTCAGCAGGAGCTGCGTGACCGCCTCGGCGAGATCCAGAAGAAGCTGAAACAGGCCGGCGAGGGCGAGAGCCAGCTCGGCGATGCCGGCGACGACATGCGCGAGGCCGAGGAGGCCCTGAAGCAAGGCGAAGGCGAGAGTTCCGGCCAAGCGGTCGATGCCCAGGGTCGTGCGCTCGAAGCGTTGGGCAAGGGCGCGAAGAAGCTCGCCGAGGCGATGCAGAAGCAGCAGGGCGGCGAGCAGCCGGGCGGCCAGGAGGGCGGCGAGCAGGCCGGCTCTCAGAGTTCGGAGCAGGGCCAGCAGACCGGCGATGCCGACCCGCTAGGGCGCCCGCGCGGCGGCAACAACACGCTGAACTCCAATTCGCGCTTCGACCCGCTCGGCATCCCGGCGGCGCAGCGCGCCCAGCGCGTGCTCGAAGAACTTCGGAGGCGTCTGAGCGACCCGATGCGCGACCAGGGCGAGATCGATTATCTCGAGCGGCTGCTGCGTTCTTACTGAGGGTGCTGGTCTCGGGCCTCGTTCGACGCTACGGCGAGAGCTCGCGGCACCGGCCGGTTTGCCTCGGGCAACACGAAGGCGCCCGGCGGCGCGAAGGATCGAGATGCAGAAAGCCACGAGCATAATGGTTGCCGTCGCGTGCGGCGCCGTCGCGGTGGTCCTCCTGTTGGGCCTCGCCAACATGTGGCGAGGCGGCGACCCGAACCTGTCGCAGAAGCTGATGCGCTGGCGCATCGGGCTGCAGTTCGTGGCGATCGTGATCATCATGAGCGTGCTCGCGGTACGCGACTACTTCCACCATCATCCGCACTGAGCGCCGCGCCATGGTCGTCCTCAACCGCATCTACACGAAGACCGGCGACGCCGGCACGACGGCGCTCGGTACCGGCGAACGCCGCCGCAAGGACGATCTGCGGATCGAGACCTACGGCACGGTGGACGAGGCGAACTCGACGATCGGGGTCGCCCGGCTCGCCACGGCCCCCGACCCGGCGCTGGCCGGCCTCGACGCCATGCTGGCGCGCATCCAGAACGATCTCTTCGACCTCGGCGCCGACCTCTGCGCGCCCGATAGCGGCAAGCCGCTACCCTACGAACCGCTGCGTATCGTCGAGGCGCAGGTGGAGCGGCTCGAGACCGACATCGACGCCCTCAACGCCGATCTCGCGCCGCTGCGCTCGTTCGTCCTGCCGGGCGGCTCGGCGGCGGCCGCGCACCTGCACGTCGCCCGCACGGCGGTGCGCCGCGCGGAGCGGCTCATCGTGCATCTCGACGCGACACCCGGTGAGGTGGTCGGAGCGCCGGCGATGAAGTACCTGAACCGTCTCTCGGATTTTCTGTTCGTGGCTTCGCGCCACGCCAACCATCACGGCCCGGGCGACGTCCTTTGGGCCCCTGGCAAGTTCAGGTAGGCCCGATAGGGGACGTTCTATTGGTCGTCGTCGCGATGGCGACGGCGGCGCGGACGAGCGTCGTCGCAGTCGCGATCCCTATATCGCTCGCGATCGAAGTCGCGATCGTCGCGGTTTTGGCCGCCGGGATCCACGCCGACGCCGCCCGGGCCGATGCAACAGGCAACGGAGAACCTTGGCTCCTCAAGACAAGTCTAATCAAAGGCAAGATTTTCGCGAAATCGATGTTTACTGAGGGATCGCGGGATAAGAAGGCGGCATCTTCAATCAGGATTTCGCCATGAGGTCGACGGCGAGCGCGTAGAGTCGGTCGCGACTCTCCTCGGGCAGCGTCGCGAGCGTGGCGAGATAGGTCTGGCCGGCCTGACACATCTCGGCATCGGGGATGGGCGGATCGGCGGTCTTGCCGTCGAGGAGAGCTTCGATCTGCGGCCGGCTCAAGCCCTTGCTGGTCAGCGCCTGGTCGAGGCGCTGAAAGTCGGCGTCGCTCGGCGCGGCGCGGGCGACCTGATCGGTGCGGCCCGAGCTGATCGCGTCGAGGCCGGCGATGGCCGCGTCGGCGACGAGAGCGCGATGATCGGCGGCGAAGCTGGAGAAGCCGGGACCCCCGGCGCCGAACAGGAAGGCGACGCAGAGTCCCGGGTTGACCTCGCCCAGCGCCTGCATCTCGCGCAGGTTCGAGGCGAAGATCTGCCCCAGCGCCGCGTTTGAGGCCTTGGACGCCTGGGCGCCGTGGGCACGCCGAAGCGCCGTCACGGCATCGGCCATCATCGCGTCGACGTCGGGCTCGACGCCGCGCTGAGCCGGCCCGGCGGCGAGCGAGGCGACGATGGTCTCGTAGTCGCTCGGGAAGGCGAGCCTCAGCCGGTCGAAGAAGCGCGCGTAGTCCGGTGCGTCGGCGATCGCCGCCTCGACCGCCGCGCGCGGATCGCCGGCCGGGGCTCGGTTTTCGGCCCTATCCTGGTTGCGAGGCGGTGGATGCAGAGCCCGGCCGATGAAGCCGGCGGCGAGCAGCAGCAGCATGACGGCCGCGAGGCCGAGCATCACCAGCCGCAGTTCACGCATCTCGTTCCACGCCCCGTACGCCCCGGGCGAACCATGCCCGACCCCGCTGCGCGCGGCAAGACGGCGTCACCCGCGCGAGGACGGGATCAGCCCAGATCGCGCAAAAGGGCGAAGCCTGCGTCGAGGTCGCGCTGCAGGTCGGCCGGGTCCTCGAGGCCGATCGAGAAGCGCAGCGCCGGCCCTTCCGGTTGCCAGCGCGTCGCGCTGCGGTAGCTCGCGCAATCGAAGGGGATGACCAGGCTCTCGTAGCCGCCCCAGGAATAGCCCATGCCGAACAGCTCGAGCCCATCGAGCATGGCGGCGACCGCCGACTGGGGCACGGGGTGCAGCACCACCGAGAACAGGCCGGTCGATCCCTTGAAGTCACGCGTCCAGTGCTCGTGGCCGGGGCAGCCGGGGAGGGCCGGGTGCAACACGCGGGACACTTCGGGTCGAGCCTCGAACCAGCGCGCCATGGCCAGCCCCTGCGCCTCGGCCTCGCGCAGGCGCAGATGCAGTGTACGCAGGCCGCGCAGCCCGAGGAAGACGTCCTCCGGGCCGGCCAGCACGGCGAAGCAGTCGAAGGTGGCGCGCAGCGCGGGAGCCCAGCGCTCGTTGGCGGAGGTCAGGCCGAGCAGCAGGTCGGAATGGCCGGAGAGATACTTGGTGCCGGCTTCGACCGCCATGTCGATGCCGAGCGCGTGCGGCGGCAGGAAGATCGGCGTCGCCCAGGTGTTGTCGAGGATCGTGCAGAGGTCCCGCTGGCGGGCCAGATCGACCAGCGCCGGCAGGTCTGGCACCTCGAAGCTCTGCGAGCCCGGCGCCTCCAGCATCATCGCCCGGGTGTTCTCCCGCACCATCGCCGCGACCTCCGCCGCCGGCAGCATCGGGTCGAAATAGGTGATGGCGATCCCGAGTCGCGCCAGCATGACGTCGCAGAAGATCCGCGTGGGACGGTAGACGCTGTCCATCACCAAGGCGTGGTCGCCGGCCTTGAGCGCGGTCAGCAGCGCCACGGTGATGGCGGCGAGCCCCGAGGGGGTGAGCACGGTGGTGGCCGCGCCGGCGAGCTCGCTCCAGGCCTCCTCCAAGGCTTGCGTCGTCGGGGTGCCGGCGGTGCCGTAGGAGAACCGGCCGGTGCGCCGGGCCAGATCGTCGTAGGTCGGGAACAGCACCGTCGAGCCGCGGTAGATCGGCGTGTTGACGTAGCCGAACTGCTCCGCGGGCCGCCGCCCGGCCGCACTCATCCGGGTGCGCAGGCTCCATTTGGCCCGGCCGTCCGGGGTGTCGTCTCGCATGGAATCTCCGGGGCGCTTGATCGCAGTGCCCACAAGGTGTAGGTACGATAACCGGTGCTGTGGGCCGTTGCCCTGGTCGTCGCGGCCTTGGGGAGGCCGATGCGAGGGGTGACATATGGCCCTGCCAAAGTCGACGAACGTCGACAAAAACGCGGGCCAGTGTCGCGGTACGTCGACAAAAAACCCTGCCAACGGCGCGTTCGCTGACAAGGGCCGGAAATGCGTCGGCGTTCGCCGACATGACGAAATTTCAAGGTCTCGTGGGTTGCTCGTTGCTGAAGCGCTCTGGGCCGTGACTTGATCTCGCGACCGCCTTCCGGCATAGAGCCGCCAATCCGCGCCGGCCATCCGGCGCTTTTCGTTTTGAAGGTCCAGGTCCCATGAAGGTCCGCAACTCCCTCAAGTCCCTCCGCGGGCGCCATCGCATGAACCAGCTCGTGCGCCGCAAGGGCCGCGTCTACATCATCAACAAGGTGCAGAAGCGCTTCAAGGCGCGGCAGGGCTGACGCCTCCGGCCGCTGCGACGCGGCTTTGACGTTTCGGCGTTCCCGTCCTAGCTTGCTGCGATGGCGCACAGCGGACGGCTTGTATCCCTCATGACGGCGCTGGCGATCCTGTCGCCGGCGCCTTTTGCATGGGCTGCCGACGACGGCGACGCTTTGGACGCGCCCGCGCTACGCATCCCCGGCCTGCCGCCGATCCCGATGCCTCCCGGCACGCACGTCTACGGGCCGGACGACGGTCCGCCCGGCACCCGCGCGCCCCAGGCCGCGACACCCGACGCCGACCTCTACCACGAGTACGGCACGGTGACGCCCGGCGGCGGTCGCCGCGACGCGGGTGGTGCTCGCGGCTATGGCGGGGGCCGCTCGGGTGCCGACATGTACGGCGGCACGGTCATCGGACCGGGCGGCGTGCTGAAGCCGATGCCGGACGTCCGCCGTCGAGCGGCCGAGCCCAAGAAGCCGCCGCCGACCCCCGAGCAGAAGCAGGCGCAGATCCGCAAGGCGCTGACGCCCAGGCCGTCGATGGCCTTTGCGCGCCGGCACACGCTCGACGATCTCTACGGCAAGCTTGCCCAGGCCAAGGACGAGGACGAATCCAAGGGGCTTGCCTCGCTGATCGCGGCGGTGTGGTTGCGTTCCGGCTCCGACACCGCCGACTTGCTGATGTCGCGCGCGCAGAAGGCCATCGGCGACAAGAAATACCCACTCGCGGTGCAGGTCCTCGACCGTGTTGTCGAGCTGCAGCCGGCCTGGGCGGAGGGCTGGAACAAGCGCGCCTCGGCACGCTACCTCGCCGGCGACCTCAACGGCGCGATGAGCGACGTCGAGCAGGTGCTGAAGCTCGATCCCAACCATTTCGCCGCGCTGAGCGGCATGGCCATGATCCTGCAGCGCACCGGCTTCGACAAGCGCGCGCTGCAGATCTACCGCCGCGAACTCGCGATCTATCCGCACCAGCCTGAGCTGGAGAAGCTCGTGGAGAAGCTGACGCTCGAGGTGGAGGGGCAGGGAATCTAAGAGGTGAAACCGCGCGGTCGGTGCCGTCCACTTTCGACTCAACCGAGCCATTCAGCGGACGTTCGCCGATTTCCGATAGCGGACATTCGTCCGGTCGGGCACGATCGTCGAGTAGGGCATGACCAATCCCGATCTACCATCTACCCGGATCGACGCGAAGCTTGCGGCTCTTGGTGACTGGCGCTCCGACGTGTTGAAACGGATGCGAACGCTGATCCACGAGGTGGATCCAGATGTGGTCGAGACAGTGAAGTGGGTCAAACCGTCGAACCCCTCGGGCGTGCCGACTTGGGAGCACGCTGGGATCATCTGTACGGGGGAGGTCTACAAGACCTACGTCAAGTTGACCTTCGCGCAAGGCGCGGCTCTCGACGATGCCGCCGGACTGTTCAATGCCGGTTTTCGTGGCGGCACGCGCCGATCGATCGACATCCGCGAAGGCGAGCTGGTCGACGCCTCCGCGTTCAAGGCACTCATCGCGAAAGCGATAGCTCTCAATGTCGCGAAACAAACCGCGAAGGGGACACGAGTATAGTACGCTGACGGCAGACGTGATCCTCGTCGTACGAACGGTCCCCGATCGCTCGCTTCCTGTGGTGTCCGCCTTCCCCGTATTTGACTGCGAAGCAGACGAACGCTCTTCGACCCGAAGCGGTCGTGGCTCGCTGGAACGGCAGCACCTTTCAGTACGATGCGAGCTTCGCCGTCTTGGCGCAGATCGAGGCCCAATCCTCGTACGCGACATCCCAACCGCCGCCCCGCTGAACCCCAAGCCGCTCCAGAAAGCCGACAAATCGTCCCTCCTCGACCTCAACCACCTCTCCGGCCGCGCCTTGGAACGACGTCGGCGCCGTTGGCGCCGCGGGCTGGACGTTGAGCAGGCGCACCGGGCCGTACGCCCGCAAGGCTCGGTGCAGCGCCTCGAGACGGTCGGCATCGAGGCCGGAGGAGCGGAACACTACGGTCTTCTCCGCCGCCGCCAGATCGGCCAGCAATTGATCGCGCAAGGTTGCGATGTCGCGGCAGGCTCCGGCCAGCAGCGGCTCGGGCGCCTCGTCGCCCTCGAAGCGGAACGTGTGCCGAGCGAGGCCCCAGCGCCGGTCCTCGATCAGGATCTCGCGGTCCGGCCCGACCGAAAGATGCGTGTTGGCCGGCTCGCCGAGGCCGGCGAAGCGCGCGCCGAGCGCGGCGATCAGGCTGTCCACCGTGACGTCGTTCCAGCGCAGCAATCCCTGCGGCTCGGCGCCGTAGCGGCGCTGCACGTGGCCGAATTCGCAGCCGTCGCCGAGGCTCTCGAAGCCGAGCATGACGCGCCGGACCTCGGCGTCGTCCGTCATGGTGAAGGTGGTCGGAGGCGCGGCGCGGCGTTGGCCGGCCAGCGCGCGGTCGAGTTGCACGGCACCGGTGCCGTCCTCGGGGAAGCGGCGGCGGTAGTCCGACCACAGCGCGACCGCTGTCCGCCAGTCGCCGCGTTCGGAGGCGAGCAGGCCCTCGACCGCCATCAATCCCGGCGCGTCGGGGAAGAGCGGGCGGGCGCGACCGAGGACGTCCTGCGCCTCGTCGAAGCGCCCGAGGCGGAGGAGCGCCTGGGCCTCCCCCTGTAGCCATTCGGGCGCGGGGTTCGGCGCCTCCGCCGCACGGCGCCAGAGCGGCAGCGATTCGTCGAAGCGCTGCCGCATGTCGGCGACGCGGGCGGCTTCCGTGACCACGGTGAGGTCACCGGGAAAGCGCCTCAGCGCCGGCTGGATGACGGCGGCGGCGCGCTCGATGGCGCCGGTCTCGCGCAGGTTGGCGGCGATGCCGGCATGGCACATGGCGAGATCGGGCGCCGCCGCCAGTGCCGCCTCCCAGCGGGAGATCGCGATCACGTAGCGGCCGGCTTCGTGGGCGCAGAAGGCGTGCTCGTAGAGGAGGGTGCGGTCGCCCGGGTACACGGTCAGGCCACGCTGGATCATGGCGTCGGCCTCGTCGAAGCGGCCAGCCCGGCGCAGCGCCGTCCCGGCGTCGACGAAGGCGCGCCAGACGAGTTCTCCGCGCTCGAACTGCTGCGCCATGTGCCCGGGATCGTCGCGCGGCTCCAGGCGCGCGGCGGCCCCGCCCAGCGCCCGGAACAGGGCGAGGCGGGCTTGCGCCGCAATGGTCCGGACGAGGGACAGGGCCGCCTCCTGTGTGCGGGCCTATGCGGATGGGCGCTTGATCTGCGCCAGACGCATCAGGTTGGTGCCCCCGCGCTCGCCGAACGGAATGCCGCCGATGATGATGATCCGATCGTCGTGGATGGCGAAGCCTTCTTCCTCGGCGGCCGCCAAGGCACGGTCGACCATGTCGTCCACGTCCTCGGCGTCCTTGGTCACCACCGGGTGTACGCCCCAGACGATGGCGAGACGTCGCGCCGTGTCGACGTAGGGGGTCAACGCGATGATCGGCGGCCCGACGCGCTCGCGGGCGATGCGGAAGGCCGTCGCGCCGGTCGAGGTCCAGGCGACGATGGCCTTGATCTCCAGCGTCTCGCCCATGTCGCGGGCGGCGATGGCGATCGCGTCGGCCGCCGTGGGATCGGGCGCCCAGCGCTGCGCGGTGATGATCGAGCGGTAGAGCGGGTCGCCCTCGACCTCCTGCGCGATGCGGTCCATCATGGCGACGGCCTCGATCGGGTATTGACCGACCGCGCTCTCGGCCGAGAGCATGATGGCGTCGGCGCCCTCGAACACCGCCTGAGCGACGTCCGACACTTCGGCGCGCGTCGGCACCGGCGAGGTGATCATCGACTCCAGCATCTGCGTCGCCACCACCACCGGCTTGCCCTGGCGGCGGGCGCGGCGGGTGATGCGCTTCTGAATGCCCGGGACCTTCTCGAGCGGCATCTCCACGCCGAGGTCGCCGCGCGCCACCATCAGGCCGTCGGAGAGCGCGATGATCTCGTCGAGCTTCGTCAGGGCCTGAGGCTTCTCGATCTTGGACATGACGAGGGCGCGGCCCTCGACGATGTCGAGCACCTCCTGCACGTCCTCGGGACGCTGCACGAAGGACAGCGCGATCCAGTCGACGCCGATCTCGAGCGCCGCCAGGAGGTCGGCATGGTCCTTCGGCGTCATCGCGGAGACGCGGATCTCGGTGTCGGGCAGGCTGACGCCCTTGCGGTTCGAGATCGTGCCGGCGATCTCGACCTCGCAGAGCGATTGCGTGGCGCTCGATTCGACGACGTGGAGCCGCATCTTGCCGTCGTCGATCAGCACCGTGTCGGTCGGCTTCAGCGCCTCGAGGATCTCGGGATGGGGCAGGTAGACGCGCGTGGCGTCGCCCGGCTCGGGGTTGTCGTCGAGCGTGATGCGGTCACCCGGCATGAGGCCGATGGCGCCGACCGCGAAGGTGCCGATGCGCAGCTTGGGCCCCTGCAGGTCGACCAGGATGGCCACCGGGCGCTGGTAGCGCTTGGCCACCTCGCGCAGCGCGAAGACGCGGGCGCGTAGGTCCTCGTGGTTGGTGTGGCTCATGTTGATGCGGAACACGTCGACGCCGGCGGCGAAGAGCTTGGCAAGCATCTCGTCGGGCGTCGACACCGGGCCCAGCGTCGCGACGATCTTGCAGCGGCGCAGGCGTCTCACGAGCGATCCTCTCCCGCGCGGCGCAGCGGAGCGGGGGAGGACCCCGCCTTCAGGGCCGTTCGGCCGGCTGCGGCCCCGCCGAGGCTTGGGGCACCGGGTCTGTCAGCTGAACGGTCCAATTGCGGGAATCCTTGCCGGTGTCGATCTCGAAGAACCCGGTGCGGTCGAAGCCTCGCGTGAAGCAGTCCTGGCGCCCGTTGATCTTGAACTCGCGGTCGCGGGTGCACATGAAGGCCTTGCCCTTCCACTCGCCGCCGCGCTCGTCCATCG
>CAZZWW010000041.1:0-13329 GCA_964657815.1 Vulcanimicrobiota bacterium
GGCGGCGCCGGCGGGATCGCCCATGTCGTGCAGGCAGTCGAAGAAGGTGACGAGGTCGAGCTCGCGCCCCACGAAATCATGCGCCATCGCCACCTCGAACGACGTGTTGCCGGCGACCCCGTGCTGCTCGGCGTGGAGGCGCGCCTGCGCCACCGAGCCTTCGTGGAAATCGTAGCCGGTGAAATGCGCCTTGGGGAAGGCCTTGGCCATCATGATGGTGGAGAAGCCGTGGCCGCAGCCGACATCGGCCACCGCGCCGCCCTGCTCGAGCCGCGACGCGACTCCGTCGAGCGAGGGCAGCCACGCCGACAGGAGATGCGTGTTGTAGGCCGGACGGAAGAACCGGCCGGTGGCGCAGAACAGGCACTGCGCCTGGTCGCCCCAGCCGACACCCTTGCCCGTCTTGAACGCCGCCTCGACCGGCGCCTGGTTCTCGATCATCGCTGCGGCGAGATCGAAGGCGCCCTGCAGGTAGACCGGGCTGTCGGGCAGCGCGAACACCATCGCCTGCTCCGCGGGCAGCTCGAACAGCTGCCCTTCGGAATGGTAGGCGAGGTAGCCAGAAGCGGCCTGCTGCGCGCACCACTCGCGGGCGTAGCGTGGTGCAATGCCGACCACCTCCGCCAGGCCGTCCGACGTCAGCGGCCCGTGCTCGTGGAGCGCGCGGTAGAGTCCGAGCCGGTCGCCGATGCGCACCAGCGAGACGCTGAGCGCCCCGCCGAGGTCTCCCAGCATCTTCTCCATGAATGCGTCGAGCTTGCCTTCGTCGACCATGCCGCCTCCTCTTGCCGAGCGCGGCTTCTAGCACGAAGACGCCGACTCGGCCTCTGGCGAGCGGCCCTTACGTCGGCTGCTGCTCGGGGTCCGCCTTCTTATCGGAGGGCGCGCCGGCCGCAGGCTTGCCGTCGGTCGACGTCGTGCTTGGCCTTGGAACCAGGCCCGAAGTGTGCGGCGAGGCCTCGCTGGGCAGCGTCTCGTCGTTTGCCGGGGCAGGCGTGCGGTCGTCGGACATGGTGCTCTCCTGGGTTGAACCATCGGCGAAGCCGACGGGCGCGGCAAAGGTTGCCCGGCGCCATGACGCAGGGCGGAGGTTTCCCCTGCCTCTCGCGGGGAGTAGGGGGGCCTCCGTGCGTCTCGGCTGCCATGTAGGGTCCCGAACACTTCGCGATGGAGCGAACGCACGGCACGACCCCCACCCCTGACCCTGCCCGCAAGGGCGTGGGGAAGCGCTCGGCGCAGCCGGTGCCCGCGAAGCAAGGACATGTGGGTCCGGTCGTGACGCGGCTTGCCCCGTCACACCGGCGCAACGAATAGATGGTGAATACGCCGCGATACAGGGGACCCAGTGTTCAAGCTTCCGCTCAAGCGATGCGCGGCGCTCGTCGCCGTCTCCTCGATGCTCGGCGCCGCGTCTCCGACGACGGCGCAGTCGGTCGCCATCCAGCAGCCCGCCGGCACGCTCACGCTGCCGATCGTGACGGCCCAGCCGACGACCACAGACACGCTCGTCGCGCGGTACGATCTCGACCCGAGCGGCGCGCCGGTGTTGCCCTACGCGGAAATCGCGCAGCTCGTCCGCCGGAAGGTCAAGTACGTCTTCGTGATCTTCAACGAGAACGAATCCTTCGATCACGAGTACGGCACGTTCCCGGGCGCCAACGGCCTCTATTCGGACGGCCGGAAGCCGCGGGCGGCCGCCGACACGCCCGGCTTCGTCCAGCGCTATCGCGACGCCGCCGGCAAGGCGCACGTGGTCAGGCCGTTCCTCGTCGGGCCGTCCGAGAACGCCAACGTCAGCGACAGCGTCGACCACAGCCATACCGGCCTCGCGGCCAAGCTGGACGTCGAGCACGGCACCCCCCGCATGGATGGGTTCGCGCAGGTCGAGTACGGCGGCAAAACGGGCACCAGCGTCACGGCCGCCACCGACGCGCGCGGCAAGCAGTTCGCCAACCTCGTGATGTCGCACATCGACTGCGACACGATCCCGTTCTTCTGGCTTTACGCCAACCGTTTCACGCTGTTCGACAACATCTTCGCGACGGAGGATACGCCCTCGACGCCGAACGCCATCGCGATGATCGCGGGACAATCCGGCGAGACCCAGTGGGTCAAGCACGGTTCCGCGGGCCGGACGCAGCCGCTCTCGGGCACGATCGGCGGCGTCGACTACGGGGGTCGCACCGGCACCACGCAGGGCGCGCCGATCGTCACCGACCCGCAGCCCTACTGGGGGTCGCAGTTCGACCTCTCCGTCGGAAACCGCGAGCCGGTCTCCCCGATCGAATCCTACGCCGCCAACAACATCGCCTCGAACCTGACCTTCGCCACCGTGCTGCTCACGCTCGCCGGCACCGGCGTCCACGACCTCCTCTCGGCGGATCGTCACCCGGCGTCGAACCAGGCCGACATACAGCACGACATCCCGGCGATCTTCGCCACCGGCAACACGCCCCGGCTGTGGGGCTGGTACCAGAACGGATACGACCACGAGCCCTACGACCTGGGCGAAGCCGCCAGCCATATCGGCTACGTCTCGCACCACCAGGGCCCGCAGTATTTCGGCTACCTCGCCGATAATCCGAACGAGCAACCCCGACTGCACGGCGAGGGCGACTTCTTCACGGACGTCGCCCACGACAAGCTGCCGGCGGACGGCGGCGTCTTCTACATTCGCGGCGGCTATCAGAACCTGCAGGGCCTGCGTCCCGTGGTGGGCACCCGTTCCTTTCCTTCGAACGCCAAGGCGACCGGCGGCCTGACGGATGCCGACGTCGCCACCATCCAGGACGCCAAGGCCGGCGACGACGACCATCCCGGCTATTCCGACCGCCAGATCACGGAGGCGATGAACGCCCGCGTCATCAACGCCATCGCCGCGAAGCCCGCGCTGTGGTCGCAGAGCGCGATCGTTATCACCTACGACGAGTCGGACGGCTTCTACGATCACGTGCCGCCGCGCATCATGGCCTACGGCCCCGACCGCCTGCCGCTCTCGCGCGGCGTGCGCGTGCCGCTGCTCGTGATCTCGCCCTACGCCCGCACCCACGTCGTGTCCCATGCCGAAGGCGACCACAACGCGATCATCGAGACGATCAACGCGATCTTCGGCCTGCCAGCCCTCTCGAGCCTGCCCGACGAAGCCTCGGCGCTCGCCGCCGGCGACAGCCCGGCCTTCAACAAATTCGCCGACGCCAACGCGCCCGCCGGCTTCACCCAAAAATTCCTCGGGCCGCGCGACACCAACTCGGCGATCACCGACAGTCTGCTCTCGGCCTTCGATCCACGCCGCCTGCAGGGCACCGCGCCGCCTCTGCCCGCCTCCTACGCGACCATCCCCGAAGCGACGGTCGACGCGCTGCCGCACTTCCGCGCCCGGGGATGCGAGGCGATCGGCGTGGTCCCGGAGGACCGACGCCAGGGCCTCTCGGCGCCGCCGCCGGCCGATTTCAACTCGCTACCCTCGACGCTGCCGGCCTACAACATGCCGGCGCCACGGTAGTCGACGCGGCGAACGGAGGCGATCACGAGGAGGATTTCGTTGCGCTCGCTTGGTCTCGTTGCCGTCTGCTTCGCCGCGTGGGCCGCAAGCGGTGCTGCGTTCGCCCTGGAAACACCGCCCACGCCGTCTTCTGCCCCGACCCACCCGTCCACGCTCGACAAGGTGAAGGAGCAGGGCTTCCTGCGCTGCGGCGGCGTGCGGCGCCCGGGCCTCGCGATGACCGACGGCGACGGGCAATGGAGCGGACTCGAGGTCGAGGTCTGCCGGGCGGTCGCAACCGCCGTGTTCGGCGCCTCCGCCCGCTACGCGTTTCACGACTATGGATCGGACCTGGCGTTCGATGCGGAGCGCTCCGGCGAGGACCAGCTGTCCTTCCTGACCTTCGCCGAGATGGCCGACCACGCGCTGACCGACAAGGTGCTGCCCGGCCCGCCGGTCTTCGTCGAGAGCCTGGACATGCTGGTCGCCGAGAGCTCCCCCGCCAAGGGGTTCGGCGACATGGCCGGTCACGGGATCTGCTTCATGATCGGAACGTCGGCCGAGAACGCGCTGGAGGCGTGGTTCCACGACCACGCGCTGCGCTACGTCCCCTTCGCCTTCCAGGAGGACGGCGAGGAAGACGACGCGTTCAACGTCGGCAAGTGCCAGGGCCTCGTGGCCGAGTCGACGACGCTGGGCAAGGTCCGGCTCGACCGCGGCATCAACGACCAGCACAGCCGCTTTCTCGCCGACCATTTCCTGTCGTACCCGGTGCTGGCGACGACGCCGTTGAGCGCCGACGCACCCTGGGCGGCGATCGTGGCCTGGACGATCGCCACGCTCCTCAACGCGGATGTCCACGAGACCGACCACCATGCCGGCGGCCTCAGGGCGATGACGGTCGGCGCCGCCGGCCTGGGCCTGCCCGCGGGATGGCAGACGACGGTCGTCGACCGGATCGGGAGCTACTCGGACATCTTCCGCCGCACCCTCGGGGCGGGATCGCCGCTGAAGCTGGACCAGGGCCTCAACCGCCGTTTCGGCGACGGCGGCGTCCTCGTCGCGCCGTTCCGCGACTGATCCTGCGCCGAGACATCGAGTCGCCCGGCGGCGTCGGCGCCGAATGCCGCGATGCCGACCGCTGGTGAGCCGAGCCGAAAGCGGGTACGGCTTTCGCTCACGAAGCGCCGGCCGCCTCCGGCGGCTTCGGGCGGGAAACGCGTTTTGACGGACGTTCACGACTGGCACGAGACGGACCGCCTGCACGCCGAGCAGGGTCAGGGCGATCCCTTCGCCGCCGCCGTGCGGGCCACGCGAATGGCGATGATCATCACCGACCCGCGCCAGACCGACAACCCGATCGTCTTCGCCAACGCCGCCTTCTATCGCCTGACCGGCTACGAGCGGGGCGAGGTCCTGGGCTGCAACTGCCGCTTCCTGCAGGGCGAGGGGACCGACCCCAAGGCGGTGGCCGCGATCCGCGCGGCGATCGCGAGCCGCAGCGACATCGCCATCGATCTCCTGAACTACCGCAAGAGCGGCGAGCCGTTCTGGAACGGCCTCTACCTAAGCCCCGTCACCAATGCCGCCGGCGAGCTGCAGTTCTTCTTCGCATCCCAGCTCGACGTCACCGATCGCGTCTCGGCGCAGCAGCTGATCGCCACCCAGCAGGAGTGGCTGGAGCGCGAGGTGTCGCGCCGCACCGACGAGCTGCGCGAGGCGCTGGCCACCCAGACGATGCTCGTCCACGAGGTCGACCACCGGGTGAAGAACAACATCCAGATGATCTCCGCGCTGCTCTCGATGCAGGCCGCCGCGATCCAGGATCCGGCCGCGCGCGCCTCGCTCGGCAGCATGCTGCAGCGCGTCGAATCGATCGGCGCCGTGCACCGCCGCCTCTACCAGACCAAGGACGTGCGCCGCTTCGACCTCGCCGAGTTCGTGCGCGACATTTCGGGTGAGCTGCTCAAGCTCTCGGGGCGAGAGGACATCGCCCTTGTGCTCGACCTCGAGCCGGTCCACGTTCCCTCGCAGCAGGCCTCGCCGCTCTCGCTCATGCTCAACGAGCTGATGATGAACGCGATGAAGCACGCGTTCCCTCCGGGGCGGGGCGGCCACCTGACGATCAAGGCCGAGGACACAGGGCGTCACCTCGAGGTCGTCATCGCCGACGACGGCGTCGGCACGGCGGACGCCGAGGCCCGCGGCGGGTTCGGCAGCCGCCTCATCCGCACATTGGCCCGCCAGCTCCAGGCCGAGGTGCTCTGGACTCCGGCGAGCCCCGGCACCATCGTCACGCTGCGGCTGCCGATCCGGCCGGCCGGCGCGGAGCCTACGCCTTGATCGACCATCCGCTGCGCGTCCTGATCGTCGAGGACGAGGCGCTGCTCATGATGCAGCTCGAGGCCAGCATCGAGGCCGAGGGTCACGACATCGTCGGCACCGCCATGTCCGCCGGCGAGGCCATCGCGCTGGCGCGCATGGTCGAGCCCGACGTCGCCTTCATCGACCTGCAGCTGCTCGACGGTCCCACCGGCATCTTCGTCGCCCGCCACCTGCGCGGCACGGAGAAGACGATGTTCGTCTTCATCACGGCCAACGCCACCCGGCTGCCGGAGGACTACGAAGGGGCGGCGGGCGTCGTTTCCAAGCCGTTCTCCCAGGCCGGCATCACCGCCACGATCCGCTACCTCCACGAATGCGTGCGCCGGCCGCCGCCGAACGTCCCGGCCCCGGCCGAGCTGAAGGTCGCGCCCGGCTTTGAGCGCCTGCTCGCCAGGCGCGGCAGCGCCGTGCCGTGAGCCGCTTGATCTCGAACGATGTTTTCTCTAGCTAGGACGGCCGGAAAACGTGCTGCGAATCGACGTTCCGGTTCTCCACGTCGCACCTTGCGAGCCCTGACATTCAGCCCTGCCAAAGTCAGGGTACGGTGACAAAAACACGGACCAAAGTCAGGGTACGTCGACAAAAAGGCCTGCCATCGGCGCGTACGCCGACAAGGCTCGAATTCGAGAGGCCGATCGCCGACACGCCCCCCGCGGAGGGTTCTCAGGCCGCGGCCGGCATGCGGGCGAGCAGCTTGTCGAGCGTGATCGGGTAGTCGCGAACGCGCACGCCGGTGGCGTTGTAGACGGCGTTCGCCACCGCCGCACCGACACCGCAGAGGCCGAGCTCGCCGATGCCCTTGGCCTTCATCGGGGAGGAGATCGGGTCGACCTCGTCGAGGAAGATCACCTCCTGGTGCGGAATGTCGGCGTGGACCGGCACCTCGTAGCCGGCGAGATCGTGGTTGACGAAGAAGCCGAGCCGCTTGTCCACCGCGAGCTCCTCCATCAGAGCCCCGCCCACGCCCATCGTCATCGCGCCGATGACCTGGCTGCGCGCCGTCCTGGGATTGAGGATGCGGCCGGCGGCGCAGACCGCCAGCATGCGGCGCACGCGGACCTCGCCGGTGAAGGAATCGACGCCGACCTCGACGAAGTGCCCGGAGAAGGTGGACTGCTGGTACTTCTTGGCGAGGTCGCCGTACTCGATCGCGTCCTCGGCCGAGAGGTCGCCGTCGCGCGCGGCATCGACGAGGGCGGCGCTGCGGTTTCCGGACGTCACGCGGCCATCGGAGAAGTCCGCTTCGGCCGAGTTGAAGCCGAGCTGCTGGGCCACGCTCTCGCGCAGCTTCACGCAGGCGGCGTAGACGCCGGAGGTCGAGTTGTTGGCGCCCCACTGGCCGCCCGATCCCGACGAGGCCGGGAAGTCGGAATCGCCCAGCTTGACCGTCACCTTGTCGAGCGGCAGCCCCATCATCTCGGCGGCCGTCTGGGCGATGATCGTGTAGGTGCCGGTGCCGATGTCGGTCATGTCGGTCTCGACCGTCACGCCGCCCGAACGGTCCAGCCTGACGCGCGCGCCCGACTTCATGAGCATGTTGTTGCGGAAGCCCGCGGCCACGCCCATGCCGACGAGCCAATGCCCGTCACGCACGCTGCCGGGACGCGGGTCGCGCTTGTCGAAGCCGAAGCGCTCCGATCCGAGCCGGAGGCATTCCACCAGCTGACGCTGCGAGAACGGGCGGCTCGGCTTCTCCGGATCGACCTGCGTGTCGTTGAGCGCCCGAAAATGGACGGGATCCATGCCGAGCTTCTCGGCCATCTCGTCCATGGCGATCTCGAGCGCCATCAGCCCCGGCGCCTCGCCCGGCGCGCGCATGGCATTGCCCTCGGGCAGGTCGAGCTCGGCGAGCCGCATCGCGGTCATGCGGTTGGCGCCGGCGTAGAGCAGCCTCGTCTGGGACACCGCCGCCTCCTCACGCCCGTTGGGCAGGTTGCCCGACGTGCTCTCGTGCGCGATGGCGGTGATCGTGCCGTCGGGCGTGGCGCCGATGCGGATGCGCTGGATCGTGGCCGCGCGATGCGTCGTGTTGTTCATGATGATGGGGCGGGTCAGCGCCACCTTCACGGGCCGCTGCGCCGCCTTGGCGCCGAGGGCGGCGAGCACGGCGTCGGAGCGCAGGAACAGCTTGCCGCCGAAGCCGCCACCGATGAAGGGCGAGTCCACGCGCACCTTCTTCGGGTCGAGGCTCAGCGCCTTGGCGAGGTCGCGCTTGTTCCAGGCGATCATCTGGTTCGAGGTCCAGATGGTGAGCTTGTCGCCCTGCCATGCCGCGATCGTCGCGTGCGGCTCCATCATCGCATGGCTCTCGTCGGGCGTCGTGTAGGTCTCGTCCAGCTTCACCGGCGCGGCCGCGAACGCATCCTCGAATTCGCCGGTGGTGTCGACGGGCAGCTCGCCCTTCTTCTCGGCCTTCAGCGGCGCGCCGGCGGCCGCGGCTGCGAGATCGAAGTTGCCCGGCGTGACGGTGTAGTCGACGTGGATGAGCGAGGCGGCCGCGCGGGCCTGCTCGAAGCTCTCGGCGACGACGATGGCGACGGCCTGGTGGTAGTGCTGGACGTCCGCGCCGCCGAACAGGGACGCGGTGTTCATCGGCCCGAGCGGCAGCTTCGGCGAGTCCAGCGTCGTGACGATGGCGAGGACGCCCGGCGCGGCCTTGGCGTCGAAGAGGTCGATGACGTTGATGCGGCCCTTGGCGATCGCCGCGCCGAGGATGAACCCGTAGGCCTGGTTCGGCGCGACGTCGTGGCGCTCGTAGGCGTAAGGCGCCGTGCCGGTCGTCTTCAAGCGGCCGTCGATGCGGTCCGTCGGCTTGCCGACGACCTTGAGCTTGTCGATCGGGTTGGTCGTGGCGGGGGTGTCGAATTTCATGGGATCAGGCCCTCGCTTCGGCGATGGCCGCGGCGAGCGTGCGCTCGACCAGCGGCACCTTGAACGCATTGTCGTGGGTCGGCTTGGCGTCCCCGAGCAGGACGCTCGTCACCGCCCTCGCGCCGCGCGGCATGTCAGCCTCGGCCACCTCGACGCGCCACGGCTTCGGCGCGACGCCGCCGACCGCCATGCGCCCGGTGCCGTCGCGCTGGATCACCGCGGCGACGGACACCAGCGCGAAGGCATAGGAGGCGCGGTCGCGGACCTTGCGGTAGATGTGGGTGCCCCCGATCGGCGCCGGCAGGGTCACCGCCGTGATCAGCTCGTCCGGATGCAAGGCCGTCTCGACCTGGGGCGTATCGCCCGGCAGCCGATGGAAGTCGGCGATGGGGATCGCCCGCGTCTGCCCCTGCGGATCGACGGTCTCGACCTTGGCGTCGAGGACGCGCATCGCGACCGCCATGTCGCCGGGGTAGGTGGCGATGCAGGCCTCGCTGGTGCCGATCACGCCGAGTTGGCGGCTGACGCCGCCGATCGCCGCGCAGCCCGAGCCGGGCTTGCGTTTGTTGCAGGCCTGGTTGGTGTCGTAGAAGTACGGGCAGCGGGTCCGCTGCAGCAGGTTGCCGGCGGTCGTCGCCTTGTTGCGCAGCTGGCCGGAGGCGCCGGCGAGCAGGGCGCGGCTCAGCACGCCGTAGTCCTTGCGCACGCGCGCGTCGGCCGCGAGGTCGGTGTTGCGGACCAGCGCGCCGATCCGCAGGCCGCCGTCCTGGGTCGGCTCGATATGGTCGAGCCCGAGGCGATTGACATCGACGAGGTGCCGCGGCGTCTCGATCTGCAGCTTCATCAGGTCGAGGAGGTTGGTGCCGCCGGCGATGAACTTCGCCCCCGGCGTGCGGGCGACGGCCGCGGCCGCCTCGGCGGGCGACTTGGCGCGCTCGTAGCTGAACGCCTTCATGAGTGCTGCTCCGCGACTTCGGTCATGGCCTCGACGATGTTGGAATAGGCGCCGCAGCGGCAGATGTTGCCGCTCATGCGCTCGCGCATCTCGGCGGCCGTGGCCACCATCGGCGCGGTGAGGTCGGCGGTGACGTGGCTCGGCACGCCGGCCTCGATCTCGGCGAGCGTCGCCACGGCCGAGCAGATCTGGCCGGGCGTGCAATAGCCGCACTGGTAGCCGTCGTGCTTGACGAAGGCCGCCTGCATCGGGTGAAGGGCGTCGGGAGTGCCCAGCCCCTCGATGGTCGTCACGGATTCGCCGTCGTGCATCACGGCCAGCGACAGGCAGGAGTTGATGCGGCGCCCGTCGACCATGACCGTGCAGGCCCCGCACTGGCCGTGGTCGCAGCCCTTCTTGGTGCCGGTCAGCTGCAGGTGCTCGCGCAGCGCGTCGAGGAGCGTCGTGCGGGTGTCGACCTTGAGGTGCCGTATCACCCCGTTCACCTGGAGCGACACCTCGGCCTGAACGACGCCCTCGCGGTCGAGCGCGGTCGCGGCACCGGCCTTGACGGGCGAGGCCAAGGCGCCGGCCACCGTGGTCGCGGAGGCTGCGGCCAGCAGGGTGCGGCGGTTGCAGTCGAGCGGCCCGGAGGTGCCCATGTCGTTCTCCTGTCTGCAGAGGATTGGGTCGCCGACAGAGCCGGTCGAACCCTATGTCCCTGGCCGTAACGCGCAACCCGGGAAAAGGCCGCTCGAAACGTCGGATTGTCGAGGTCGCACCTGAAGGCGCGCGAACCAGCGAAACGGAATATGGGTCCGCCCGATGCGGTCCGCTACCTCGGCAGCACTACGGCATGTGCGCGGGATAGAACCCGCGCTCCACCTATGACTTTCCTATACGGCCGCCGCGGCAGGCCTCTCGAACGCCTATGCCTCGAGGCGGATATCGGAAGCCGGACGCACGGTCCGCCCGAGACCTCCCATGCTCGACATCGTCTTCCTCCTTGCCGGCTTCGGCTTCTTCGGCCTGCTGCAGCTCTACGCCGTCGGCTGCGCGCACCTGCAGGAGCTGCCGCAATGACCTTCGACTACATCCTCGGCGCCGTCGTGACCGCCGCGCTGCTCGTCTACCTCACCGTCGCGCTCGTGCGCGCCGAACGGTTCTGAGGAGAGCCTCATGGACATCGCCACCATGACCTTCAACGGCTGGGCGCAGATCGTCGTCTTTTGCGTGGTCGTCGCGCTGATCACCCGCCCGCTCGGCGGCTATCTCTTCCGGGTCTTCTCCGGCGAGCGCACGTTTCTATCGCCGGTGCTGGCGCCTGTGGAACGCGGCTTCTACCGCGTCGCCGGCATCCGCGCCGACCAGGAGCAGCACTGGCTCGGCTACACCGGGGCGATCGTGCTGTTCCACGTGCTCGGCTTCGCCATCCTCTACGCGATCCTGCGTCTGCAGGGCGTGCTGCCGTTCAATCCCGCGGGGCAGACCGCGGTGGAGCAGGGCCTCGCCTTCAACACGGCGGCGAGCTTCGTCACCAACACCAACTGGCAGAACTACGGTGGGGAATCGACGCTCTCTTACCTGACCCAGATGCTCGGGCTGACACACCAGAACTTCCTGTCGGCCGCCAGCGGCGTCGCCATCGCCATAGCCGTGATCCGCGGCTTCTCGCGGGCCTCTGCGCGCACCGTCGGTTCGTTCTGGGTCGACCTCACGCGCTGCACGCTCTACGTGTTGCTGCCGATCTGCATCGTCTACGCGCTCTATCTGGTGTGGTCGGGCATACCGCAGACGCTCGGCGCCTACGTCGATGCCACAACGCTGGAAGGCGCCAAACAGACGATCGCCGTCGGCCCCGTCGCCAGCCAGGTGGCGATCAAGATGTTCGGGACCAACGGCGGCGGCTTCTTCAACGCCAATGCCGCGCACCCGTTCGAGAACCCCTCGGCGCTCTGCAACTTCGTGCAGATGGTCTCGATCTTCGCGCTCGGCGCCGCCCTGACCAACGTATTCGGCCGCATGATCGGCAACGAGAAGCAGGGCTGGGCGATCTTCGCCGTGATGGGGTTGCTGTTCCTTGCCGGCGTCGCCGTACTCTATCCCGCGGAGGCCGCGGGCAACCCGCTGCTGCACGCGCTCGGCGTGGGCGGCGGCAACTGGGAGGGCAAGGAGCTGCGCTTCGGCATCCCCGGCGCCGCGCTCTTCGCCACCGTGACCACCGCGGCCTCGTGCGGCGCGGTCAACGCGATGCACGACAGCCTGACCGCGCTCGGCGGCATGATCCCGATGATCAACATGCAGCTCGGCGAGGTCATCTTCGGCGGCGTCGGCTCCGGCCTCTACGGCATCATCATCTTCGCAATCGTCGCGGTCTTCGTCGCCGGCCTGATGGTGGGGCGCACACCGGAATACCTAGGCAAGAAGATCGAGGCGCGCGAGGTGAAGATGTCCATGCTGGCCATCCTCATCCTGCCGTTGGTGATGCTCGGCGGCACGGCGGTGGCGCTGAGCGTGCCCTCGGCCGTGGCGGCGATGAACAACGCGGGACCGCACGGCTTCTCCGAGGTGCTCTACGCCTTCACGTCGGTCGCGGCCAACAACGGCTCGGCCTTCGCCGGCCTCTCCGGCAACACGATGTTCTACAACGTGGCGCTGGGCGTCGGCATGCTGATCGGGCGGTTCTTCGTGATCGTCCCGGCCATGGCGATCGCCGGATCGCTGGCGATGAAGAAGACGGTGCCGGCCTCGGCGGGCACCTTCCCGACCACCGGGCCGCTCTTCGTCGGGCTTCTGGTCGGCGTGATCCTGATCGTGGGCGGCCTCACCTTCTTCCCGGCGCTGGCGCTGGGGCCGATCGTGGAGCATTTCGCGGCCGTGGCGAAGCAAACGTTCTAGGCTCTCCCTTCTCCCGCTCCGCGGGAGAAGGCTTCCCCCTCCACCGGACGCAGCATCCCATGTCCCGCTCCTCCTCCTCCATCCTCGATCCCGCGCTGGTCGTCCCGGCGATCGGCGGCGCCTTCAAGAAGCTCGACCCGCGCGCGCTCTGGACCAACCCGGTCATGTTCGTCGTCGAGGTGGTGGCGGCGCTCGTCACCGTGCTCTTCGTGCGCGACCTCGTCATCGGCGCGCCGCACCTCGGCTTCTCGCTCCAGATCATCGTCTGGCTGTGGTTCACCGTGCTCTTCGCCAATTTCGCCGAGGCGGTGGCCGAGGGGCGGGGCAAGGCGCAGGCCGACACGCTGCGCCGCACGCGCACCGAGACGGTGGCCAAGCGCCTGCGCGGCAAGAGTTCCACGGATTTCGAGACCGTGCCGGGCAACACGCTCGCCGTCGGCGACGTCGTGCTGGTCGAGGCCGGCGACATCATCCCATCCGACGGCGAGGTGATCGAGGGCATCGCCAGCGTCAACGAGGCGGCCATCACCGGCGAGTCCGCCCCCGTGATCCGCGAGTCCGGCGGCGACCGCTCGGCCGTCACCGGCGGCACGCAGGTGCTCTCCGACTGGATCCGCGTGCGCATCACGGCGGCGGCCGGCTCGACCTTCATCGATCGCATGATCGCGCTGGTCGAAGGGGCCTCGCGGCAGAAGACGCCCAACGAGATCGCGCTCAACATCCTGCTCGCCGGCATGACGATCATCTTCGTCTTCGCCAC